>JANYGY010000099.1 GCA_025362255.1 Planctomycetales bacterium | reverse complement strand
GAAGTCTCAGACGCTACCCGTTGAACGTTGGTGTCCATCGGGAATGACGATGACCGGGTCGATATAACCGGTTGGCGATTGGTGCACTGTGCGCTTAATGACGCTTACTTAGGGGAACAACTCATGCTTTTCGATCCCATTTTCTGGCTCATCGTCGGTGTCAGCGCAATCCTTTCGATGGCTGCGTCGTGGTATGTCAAATCAGCCTTTCGGCGTGGCACGCAAGTGGGCTTGTCGTCGGGGCTGACTGGAGCCGAAGTCGCGCGCCGGATCCTGCGTGATCAGGACATCATCGATGTCGAGGTCCGTGAGCATCAAGGCTTTCTCAGCGATCACTACAACCCGATGGCCAAGACCCTGAACCTCAGCCCGGATGTCTACAACGGTCGCACCGCGTCGGCAGCCGGAGTCGCCGCCCACGAAGTCGGCCATGCCCTTCAGCATGCGCAAGGTGACCTCAGTATGTGGGCGCGCACCATCCTGGTATATCCAGCCAACTTCGGCTCAATGTTGGGGCCGTACGTGATCATGGGTGGCATCGCTCTTGGCAGCGCCACGCAGATCAGCGCCGGTCATCATGGTTTCGCCTATTGGTTGGCGCTCACTGGCGTGCTGATGTTCGGCATCGCCACGGCCTGTTCGCTGTTCATCGTGGTCAACGAATTCAACGCCTCGGCGCGGGCCCGCGTACTGCTCGTCAAACTAGGTGTTACCCGTCCCGGTGAAGAGGACGACACGGTCCGCCGGGTGCTCAACGCTGCCGGGCTGACGTATCTGGCAGCCGCTGTTGGCGCGATCCTGCAGTTGCTCTACTGGGCTTGGCAGGCGGGCCTGCTCGGTGGCGGCCGGCGCGACGACTGACAATTTCAGCCTCTGCTTACAGTTCTTTGCACTCCACATTTCGAAAAATCTAAAGGGGGGCGCTGGCTTTACAGCGCCCCCCCGCCTTTACAGGATGAATCTACCATGATGAACGACGACGACGAGGATCACGACGTGCCAGTTTCCCACAAATCTCCGAAGATCACTGCCCCCAAAGGTCGGGATGGCCGGCTGGTCGACCTCCCCTCGCGACTCTACATGGATCGCATCGTGTGGCTGGGCAGCGAGATCGACAGCTCGGTCTCCAATTCGATCATCCAGCAAATCACTGCGCTAGCCCTCGAAGATGCGACCAAGCCGATCACCCTCTTCATCAACAGTCCGGGCGGCAGCATCGTCGACGGCATGGCGATCTACGACGTGATCCGACGCTCGACCGCCCCGGTGCATGCGGTGGTTGCCGGGATGGCGGCAAGCATGGGCGCGGTGATCCTCTCCGGCTGCAAGAAGGGCGAACGCGCGATCCTGCCGCACGGCGAAGTCCTGCTGCACCAGCCCTTGGGCGGCGCCCGCGGGCAGGCGACCGACATCGAGATCAGTGCCAATCGGATCCTCAAGATGAAGCGCATGCTGCTGCAACTGCTCGCCGACAATACCGGTCACAAGTACGAAAAACTTGCCGAAGATTGTGATCGCGATTACTGGCTTGATGCCGAAGACGCCCTGAAATACGGGATCATCGACAAGATTCTCTGAGTCGACGTGGACCCGGACGATAGGTGCGGCCCATCCGGTTTAACCGGATGGGCCGCTTCGTTCAGCGGCGATCCCACCAGGTCAAGATCGCAAGGCCGAGGACAATACAGGGCATCAGGGCGACCAGCAGACCCATGACGATGAACAAGCTGTTGTCGCTGGCGCTGACCTGAAATGCGGCGAATTCAGCTTCGGGGATATCTGTAGCCGGACTGCGCCGGGCCAGCCAGCCAGTTGCCTGACGGATGAATTGCTCGTTCGCGAAGTTGGATTGGATCAACACCGCATCGCTGCCGGCCTGCCGGCTGCCCCACACGATCAGCCGGCCGCCAATATTGGCCTGCACACTGGTGGCATCCGGCTGGTATTCGACGGCGCAGGCCAACGGCAATGATGGATGTTGATTCAAATTAGCCGGGGCAGTCAACGGTTCAGCGCGGGATTTCGCCCACGCGTCGGCCGGCATGCTGCGCAATAGCGGCTCGGCTATGAAAGGCAGCGTCCCAAGCTCGGTGTAGCGTTGCGCCAAGGCTTGTCCGCTGTCGGCCTTCAGGTCGGGCATCAATGGGTAAACGGGTGCCGTCCACGGACTCAGCAACGGGATTCCCGGCGCGATTAAAGCTTGGGTGACAGGATGGGCAGGATTCAGCAGGGGGCCATCAAGCAGCAGATTGTGATGGGGGAACTCCGCTTCCTGGCCGACAAAATGGCGCCGCAGGCTGACCGTGATCAGACCAGGATTGCCAAAGCTCGCGGCCGGATCGACTTTCGGACCCAGATCACCCAGGAAAATTCCGCGACGGCGTAACCACACAGCGAGGTCGCTGGGCGCCCGATCGTCGGCGAGCACCAGGATCCCACCGCCGTCCTGCAGATGTTGCGCGAGAATTTTCAGATCATGGTCGCCCATCGAACCGGTCGGCCCAGCGACCACCACCACGCCGTGCGGCGACGGTTGCTGCGCGGTGCTGGCATCGAGCCGGGTTACCGCGAATCCGGCGAGAGCCAAACCCCGGACCAGGAGGTTGGCGCTGTCTGGCGCGGCGGCGTCTGGCCGCAGCTCGCCATGTCCCTGCAACAGATAAGCCGGTTGCAGGTCGGGTTCAGCCAAGGTCAGCAAGGCGCCGCCGACTTCACGTTGCAGCACCAAGCGGGTTGCCGGCGTCAGAGCGATGGTGAAGGCCCGTTTGCCGCGGGTGACGTACAAAGTGTCGGGTTGCGCCTGCTGGAAACGTTCGGCGAATTGGGTCACCAACGGCTTTTGCAGTTCGGGATCCAGATGGCGAAACGTCACTTTTGGTGTCACGGTGCCCATCTGCATCGCTAGCGCGGTGATCGCCGACAAGCGCTCTTGCTCATCGACGCCCCAAATGCCCACCAGCTCGACGGGGTCCGTCTGCGCCATCAGCAAAGCGGTCAGTCGAGGACTGAGCGTGAACCGCCGATCGGCGCTCCAGTCGCTTAAAAATCCACTGCGATCACCAGCCGCGACCAGCACGGCGAGCACCAGCACCGTCAACAAGGTCCGCCCACCAAGCGATCCCAGGCGTTGCCAAAACCGCGTGGCCTGGTCGCCCGGCTTGGGTGAGTTCGGTGCACTGACGAGGAGGTCAACCATGGATCCTCCGTGCGCTCAACGAGGCCTGAGCCATGACCAGGCAGGCAGTCGTCGCAGCGAGGAAGAACGTCACATTACCCACGCGCACTTCACCGCGGAAAAAAGGTCCGACTCGCGGCGTCAATCCAAGAGCCTGTCCAAGAGGACCGAAGAAAGGCGTGTGCTCCAAAACGCCGAGCAGGATCAGCAAGGCGATCACCGCAAAGGTGATGACATAGGCGGCGATCGGGGTGTCGACCAGCAAGCTGATCCACACGCCGAGGGCTGAAAAAAACGCACAGACCAAGGTCAGACCGAGGTACCCCGCAAGCAGGTGCGGCACCTGGACCGAGCTGATCAAAGCGAGCACCAGCGGGTGGACGAGGGTCGCTGCGACCAAGGCCAGCAGGACCCCAAACACCCCGAAAAATTTTCCAGCCACCAGATGCCATTCCCGTATCGGCGCGGTAAGCAGCAGCTGCATCGTGCCCTGCATCCGTTCCCCGCTGAAACTGGTCATGGATAATGCCGGAGCCAACAGCGTCAGAAAAAAAACGCCGGCATACAAGGCGTTGACGAATAACGGGGTACTCGAGCCAGCCGTGCCATGGACCTGATACAGACCCCACATGAACACGCCGTTGGTGAGCATGCACCAACAGGCCAGAACCAGCCAGGCCAAGGGCGTGGTGAACGCCTGCAACAGGTCACGACGGCTGATAGTCCAGATCATCCGCATGATGGACCAGAATGGGCAGGAGTGATCGGCATGCGCAGGAATATCCGATGTAGTTGGCAGTTAACCATCTGCTGAGGGCGTGAGTTTCCGTTCATCCACGCAGATCCAGGTTCATTTTTTCCAATGCCGCGCGTGCGGCACCTGCCCAGTCGGCGGTCTTGGTGGACTGCCACGCTCCGATGATCGCCCGGCTGGAGTTGACCAGGATTCCGCGGCCATCGCTGCGCGCACCGGCTTTCGCGTCAGCCGCAGTCCCACCCTGGGCACCATAGCCTGGAACCAGGAAAATCGTCTCCGGCATCAATTCGCGCAGCCGTTTGGCCTGCGCCGGATACGTCGCGCCCACCACTGCGCCGACATCATTGAGACCGCAGGCACCGACCCGCTCACGACCCCAGCGCGCAACCAGCGCGGCCATCGCCTCCATCACCGGAGCACCAGTGGCGAGCGCCTGATCCTGGAGTTCTCCTGACGACGGATTCGAGGTTTTCACGAGGACGAAAACCCCGGTACCGCTGGGGGATGGACCAAGAAAGGGGGTTACGCCATCGCTGCCCAGATAGCCATTGATGGTCAGCCAATCCGCTCCCAGACCCGGCACACGGTTCACATTCAGGCCCGGCGCGGAGCCGAGAAAAGCTTGCTGGTAATGTTCCGCGGTCGACCCGATGTCATTGCGTTTGCCGTCGGCAATCACCGGAATGCCAAGTTTGCGGGCATAGGCCACGGTCTGTTCCAGGCAGCGCAGACCCGCCGAGCCGTAGGCTTCGTAACAAGCCAACTGCGGCTTGATCGCGGCGCAGTGGCCGTTGATCGCATCGAGCAGACCGAGGTTGAATGCGAGAAAGGCGGTCGCTACGCCCAGGGCCGTGTCGCCGAATTCCTCGAGCGCGCCGGCGATGATTTCTGGTGGCAGCAGTGCCGGTCGCGGATCGAGCCCAACGCATGCGATCGAGCCCGTGGTTTCGATCGAAGTCTGCAATCTATCGGCGGCATGAGGCATGAGCTGGCGACCCGGAGTTTCAGCGGTTGATGAAGTCCGCGCATGCTGCCGCGACCAGCGCCGGGTCCAGGCGCGATGGCCCGCGCGAGGCCAGCAGGCAGGTGAAGCCGCTGGCTTCGGCCCCCGGCCGGGCAGTCCAACCGACACTTGGCTCACGAGCGGAAAATGATGCAGCAAGAGGCGTGGCATCGGGCCAGGCGATAATCGGCAGATCGACGGTCTTGGCCCACGAATGCCGCGGCGCATCGAGCGCCACGTGCAGGCCATCAGGCGTCTGCTCCATCAGTAATTGGAAACAAGTTGGCGAAATCACGGTCGACAAGGCGATCAAGGGCAGATCGTCAGGCTGGGCGATGGCCAAAAATTGGTCCGTGGCATGCCCAAGCCGCCGCGGCCAGGTGACCACTGCAAGCCGACCGAGCAGCTGCGGTGGCGCAGCGTTCAAACGTTCGATGGCGTCAGCAACCTGGGCCACCGCAGCGTTTCTTTCCAAAAAAAACGCGTCGCCGTTGGCGGGGTTATCATCAGAAGCCAGCACATCGTCTGCCTTGGCGATCACCGCCTCCATCGCGCGTTGTTCCCAACCCGCACCGCCAGCCTGTTCAGTGCGAATCAGCTGATGCAGACGCACGACCAAACGAAACGCGGGCTCACCGGTCCAGGTAGTAAAATCACCGGCGGTCGCCGCAGCGATGAGCAGGGGCGCATGCCGCAGTGCCAGATCCGGCCGGCAGGCGCACAGCAGGCTCAATAGGCCATCGGCATCGACATGGTTGTTGCAGGCGATCGAAAAAGGCGCGAGCCAACGCGGCGCATCATAAGCCGCCCGAACCAGCATGCCGGTGGAAGTATCAGCGTTCAGCTCAGCCGGCGTGGTGTGGTTGTCTTGCCAGTGGCTGTAGATCGCACGTGCGCCCGCGACGGCTCCATCGACGGCCAATACGGCTGCCGTCGATGGAGCGGTGGTGGCGAAGGGGACGAACAGGGGGGTCATGAAGTTCCCGCTGCGCAGAATCGCCAAAGACCGCGCTGATTATTTACCGCGCAGCAATTTGGCTTCCGCAGCCACGGCGTCGTCTCCGGTGGCCAATTTCTCGTAGATCTTGGTCGCCACTGCAGTCTTGCCTTGGAGAGCAGCAGATTTGCCGATGTACAGCAACGCCTCGCGAGCTTCGTCAGCGCCTTTGCGTACCCGCAACAATTGCGCGTCGGCATCGGTTGCCCGACCGACCGCCAACAGCGCCTTGCCGTGTTCCAAGCGCGCCGCGTCGGTGCGCAGTTCCGGGGCCAGCGCATCAGCGATCGCGACCACCGCGGCCGCATCTCCGGCTTTGGCGAGCATGACCAATTCTTCGGCAACTGCGGTTTTCGCCACCGAACTATCATGCAGGCGAAGGTAGATGGACAGGGCGCTGTCGATGTCACCGCCATCACGCAGAGCGCGAGCGGCGGTCAGTTGATTGTCGGCTCCGGGACCGGCCAAAAAGGAGGTATTGGCGGGCACCAGCACCGTGCGCGAGGTCGTTGTCGAGGCAGTGGCCGCGGGCTTCACCTCGGTCGCGGGATTTTTTTCTTCGACTGATTTGGCACCAGGCGCGTCATTAACCGCCGGCTTGGAGTCGGAGGATTTGGTATCCGAAAGCTTGTTTTCAGACGACTTGTTTTCAGACGACTTGACCTCCGAAGCCTTAGCCACCGGCTCCGGTGGGGGCTGGATTTCTGCCAGGGTCGGCAGGCTGCCTACGGCGACGGCGAGCGCCTTTTCGGGATCCGGAGGCTGCGGCAAAGTCACATTCTTCGCGAGTGAGGGGGCCTGATTGCCGGCGGCATCTTTGGCCACGATGCGAATCTGGGCGGAGCCGTCTTTGGTCTTCAACGGCACCGTGAGCTTGGTCGACCCGGTGGCAGGGATCGCCTGGGCCGCACTGAACGTCGCCCCGCCATCGATGGAAATCTCGAGGCTGGCCGAGGCGAAGGTCGCATCGGTGATGGCCCAGGTGACATTGATCGTGGTGGTGGTGGCGTTGGGGTCGGTGACCGCTTCGGCAACCGCCTCAAGGGTGCTGACGACCGGCGGAGTCGCATCAACGACCAAGAGCAGCGCTTTGGCCGGAATGCTGTTGGGCTTGGGTTCAATCTCAGCGCGTCCATCGCGATAAGAGATCGCCGTGACGATGTAGTAGCTGCCGTCTCCCTGCGGCTTGAAGGCAAACCGGGGCACTTGTGGATTCGTTGCATCCACCGGGATCTCCTGGGCCATGGTCCAGGATTGACCCTGATCGCGGCTGACGAAGAAGCGGGCCTTCGCGACTTGCTTCAGATCGCCAGCATCGATCGCGATGAGTTGCTCAGATGCGACGATGGTCGGCTTGATCACCGGAGTCACCGGGCTTGGCTCCATTGCCGATGCAGCAGACGCCGCAGCGAAGAGAGTGGCAGAGAGCACGGTGCGTCGCAGCATGAGGGGGTCCTTCAAGGTAAGTAGATACCGTAAAGCGGCTCTGGCGTCTGCCAACCCGTGATGGGCCTTCGGCACGGAACCTGTCGGAGATAGACCGAAAAGGCTTCCGTCACATCGCAGCGCTGGCTGCATCGCGCGGGCCACCATGATTGCAAACCTCATGCGTTGCACCTGCTACCGTACCGACCCGCCCGCGTTGGTCTCTTTTCTCACGGAATCAGAAACCCTCAGCCGGTTTCAGGAATCGATCGCGACCGAGGTCAAAACCCTGGCCGACCGCGCGTTGGTGAAGCATCTCAAACGGATGAGCACTCTTGCCAGTACCGCCCAGGCCCACGGCTTCGAAGCCTTGGCGCGGGTTGACCTCGCCGGAGCTGACGAACTCCTCACCGATGTCTTTGCCGTCGCCACCTGGCACCGCTGGAACCTGCCTGCCGAAGACCTGGGTGAACAAGAATTACCAGTCGACGATCTGCCCAGAGGTCTGCTCGCTGCTGATGCCGGAACAGAAAGCGCGCAATTGTGGATGCTTGATGGCACCACCGTTGCTTTGTCCCGATCCCGCCAAGCCGGAAACGACGCTGACGTTCCGGATTGCTGAGCACGAAAAAGCTTCACTCATGCGCGAATCCGTAAGGGTTTTTCTGACATTTAACGGATAACTGATTCCTGGCAGTGGACAGAGGATACCGCCCTTAAAATCGGTAGCACATGCACATGCGCATGTTTCCAGACAGCAGCCTCTAAGACAGGGACTTACCCGCACGCGTTCCCAGAAAATGGTACCCCGGCCCGGTTTTAATTTAATGTCCGATAATGTATATTATGTAACTTATAAATAGCTGTAAGATGAGATTAGACAAAAGTTTCGTGGGAATGTTCAAAAGATGTTCAAAGGACGAGAACCAGGCCACATGCGAGTTGATCCTCAGGTGAAAACGGCGCGAAGGTCCAGACGGCGAGTACGCCGTGCGATCGACCGGCAAGGTCAGGTTGAGCCTCGTCCGCCAACACCGGGGGTGGCACAATTCCGCCATCGGACGCGGTTTTTGCGATTGGCATCGCGGGCTGCGAAGCCGACAACCAGTTCATGCGTCACCAGTTCGCTTCTGATACGTGGGCCCCGATGTGTCCGGCGGCGATCCGCGCTTTGATCGAGGCTTCGACACGGGGCCATGTCGAGCCGTATGGCGACGATCCGTGGACGCACCAAGCGGCGGTGATGGTGCGAGAATTATTTGAAAAACCCGATCTTGAGCTGTTTTTTGTGCCTACGGGCACGGCTTCGAACGCCTTGGCCCTGGCCAGCATGTGCCAGAGCTATCACAGCGTGATCTGCCATCAGCACGCGCATATCGAAACCGACGAATGCGGGGCTCCGGAATTTTTTTCCAATGGCACCAAGCTCCTGACCGTTGCCGGGGAAAACGGTAAGCTCACGCCCCCTGCGGTTGAACGCATGGTTCTGCGCCGGCAGGACATCCATTATCCGCGGCCAAAAGTCGTCAGCCTGACCCAAGCCACCGAAGTCGGTACGGTTTACCGATTGGATGAAATCGCAGCGATCGCCGCGGTGGCCAAGCGCCATGGCCTGCATGTCCATCTCGATGGCGCGCGTTTTGCCAATGCGATCGCGCATCTGGGCTGCTCTCCCGCGGCGGCCACTTGGCAGGTCGGAGTCGATGTGCTGTGTTTTGGCGGTACCAAAAACGGCCTGGGCATCGGGGAATTAGTGGTTTTCTTCAACGCTGCGATGGCCCATGAATTCGCTTGGAGAGTCAAACAGGCCGGTCATCTGCCGGCGAAGCTGCGCTATGTTGCGGCGCCCTGGGTTGCCTTGCTCACCGATGGATTGTGGCTTGAGAATGCACGTCACGCCAACCGCATGGCAATCGAACTCGCTGCCGGATTCCGTCAACTTGGCTTGCCTTTGCGTTATGCGGTCGAGGCCAATGAGGTCTTCGTCGATTTGAAGCCCGAGCTGGCCAGCGCCATCCAGGCACGCGGCTGGCATTTCTATAATTTTATCGCAGATGGGGGTTGGCGGTTTGTCTGCTCGTGGGATACCACCCAGGCTGATGTTGCCGCCTTGTTGGTCGATGTGCGGGCATGTCTGGGGTAACCACCCACTGCCGGAACCCCGCGCGGTCGCCGTTGGTTTCGATTATTTTGGCGTTTGTATTGGGGTGCATGCCGCTGAGCGCAGCGCGCGCGATGGATCTCGACCTGCGCCTAATCGGCTATTCGTTTCTGCGCGTGACCTCTGCCCAACGCACATCGACAGGATTGGAATTGACCCTGCGCGATGGGTCGCACCGCACCGTCGATCTGACGTACGGTTACTTGCTTGGCTTTGATGGGCGGTTGGATCGGCCGACGATCCTGCACCAGCATTGGCTGCGCATGACTTTTACCGGCGGGCGCGCGAATCTGGTCTGCACCTCGACCCCCTTGCTGGTGGCAGCGCTCATTGGCCTGGTGGTCGATGTGCTGTTGTTGGCGAAAATTCTGCGGCGGCTGTCTGTTCGCCGCCGGATGGAGCAGCAAGAAAGCGATCGAGGTGGGCTTTCTCCCACGCCAGCAACTCGCCAAAACGTGGGTAACGGGCCTCCCACGCCTTGAAGCGTGCGCTGTGCGGCGTCTCACCGCGCACCGGGTCGCAGGCCTGGGCGTGGTGGCACAGCTCGTGATACAAGACATACGCCACAAATTCGCGGGCCACCCATGGCTGATCGAGCAATCGGCTGACGACGATGCGGGCTGCCGGTCGACGGTGATATGCGGCGAAGCGAATATGCCGACGCCGTTTCAGGCTGAGGTGCCGGCCCCATGCGATGGGCGGACACGACAGTTTGGGAAACCATTGCGCATGGATCGAGAGATACAGCCCGAGGAGGTCGACCGGTCCACCAAGTGACTCAAAGTGTGGGGCCAGAACGGGATCAGATCGTCGATGGCTTGCCAGGGCACTGAACACCGAATCGATGGCTTCTTTCAGTGCCGGCCCTGGCTTTCGACCATGCCCCCTGATCCACGCTGGCAATTCTGCAAGGGCCTTGGGATGCGCGAGCAGGCCATGGTGCAGGGACAGACGGATGCCCTCTCGGTGCGACCCGCGCAGACTGAGCAGGGTCCGATCATTGTCATTCAAGCGGACACTGACGACCAGGCCTTTGAGCTGTTCGACCAGCTCGGCTACGCGCGGATCGAGGCGTTTATCTTTGGGCTGATCAACTGGCCGGGCTAGGGGCCTTGGGCGCGAAAAAATACTCATGGAGCGGCAACAAACAAACGGGTGCCGATGCGGATATCGGTCGCCCCTTCTTCGATCGCGATGGTGAAATCCTGGGACATTCCCATCGATAAACGCGGAATTCCATGTTCGATCGCCAGCATTCTCAACCGCGCAAACGTCGCCCGGATGAGATCGGTCGCGACGCCTTCCTCAGCCATGGTCATCAGCCCGACGACCTCGAGCTGCGACTGTGCCCGAACGGTTTGCAATAACGCCGGCAGCTCGTCAGTCGTGCAGCCCGCTTTGGCGGTTTCGCCCGAGGTATTCACCTGGAGGAAAACCGGAAGTCGCGTCCGCTCGGCGCAGGCTCGCGCCAACCGCGGCACATGATCCAGTTCGCTCAGACTGTGAAGAACATCGCTGATGCGGGCCAACTTGGGCAGTTGGCGGCTTTGGATGCGCCCCATCGCATGAAATCGCACCGCAATTCCACTTGCTCGAGCGGCTTCGGACATCGCCTCATGATGCTCGAGACGATTTTCGCCAAAATCATGGACGCCAGCCGCGACCAGCATGGGCATCACGTCCGGTTGCTGGTTCTTGGTCACCGCAATCAGGCGGACCCCCTGCGGGTCACGACCGGCACGTGAACATGCCATCGCGATATCACGACGCACCGCTGCGACATTCCCGCTGATCTGGTCGAAAGTCACGGACATCGTGATCAGCTTCAGGCACTGCTTCCGCATGCCAGCGTCGGCCGCAGAATCGGCCCTCATGCGTCGTGCACTTCTCCGCAGCGGGTTCTTCCTCGGAATTCTCTTCACGCTGAGTGATCGCCTCAACGCCGAGGATCCCCCTAACGAACCTGAGGTGAAACCAGGTGCTTTGGCCCAAGCGTCGGTGCGGATCGACATGCTGAGTCGAGGGCTGATTCCCACGGTGCGGGTCCTCATCAGCAATCCAGGACCTGGACGAGTGCGGATCCCGCGGTCATGGACCTATGAAGTGATTCCCCAAGCGTCGGTTTCGGATGAACGGATCCGCGGGCTCATTACCGCTCCTGCGGACGATGACCGCCATTATTCCCAGAGCGAATTGGCTTTTTTGCCAGAGCAACGGGTGTGGATGACGTTATCGGAAAACAACCTCTTCGGACGTTCAGGGCAGGATCCGATCGTGCTTGCTGGGCAGAAGAGTTGGGGTCACGACCACCCCGTGGATCTACGGTTGGCGAAGATGAAACCCGGCCCCATTTTCATCCGCCTTAGCCTAACGCTTGCCGGTCCGCACTCTGATTGGCAACGCCTATCGATGCCCGATGTCCCGGATCTGCCGTT
>JANYGY010000089.1 GCA_025362255.1 Planctomycetales bacterium | reverse complement strand
GTAGAAGTCGCTCCGGGTGCCGATTTCTTACCTAAAAAGAAGCAAGAGAGCTATATCGGTGCGTATGGAACCGATATACTGCTCGGATTCGATTGGCAGAATTCTGGTAAAACGCTGGCCGTGGCCAACGAATCCCGGGATCTTTCGATCTTAGGACCAGACCTTCTCATACATCATGACGGATTGACTTTTCTGGCCGAATATCGGTGGTCGAAATTGCATCGGGAAGCGACCTTCGGCAATTTCGCCGATCCTGAAATCGAACAACTCAGCGGTCGCCATTGGGATGCCCAGATTGGTTATGCCATTCCGCTGGATATCGGTTTCGTTATCGAACCCAGTCTCCGCTACAGTATCAGTGATTGGGCTGCCGGCGTGGACGAGCGGAGTCAGTGGGGCGTCAATTCCACCCGCGATAACAACAGCATCACCCCAACTGCATTGCTCACCCAAGGCGGACTCACCTCTGCGTCGCTTGCCAGCGGGGCGACCAACCTTGGCTCAGGCCGTCAAATCGACATCGGACTTAACCTGTATTGGAACGGACATGCCAACAAAACCCAAATCGCCTACAGTAGCTGGCGAGCTGAATTCGACGATGGAGCAGCGCGTGCGGTGACCATCCAACATCAGCTTACCTTTTGATTCAGCGCCATTTACCCCGTGTGCTTCGCTTCACGTCCTCACCTACAACTCAACTCACTTTTCAATCCCCCTGAGACCTCCTATGAAATACCTCCAACGAATCCTTACCGGTCTGCTCTTCGCTTCGACCATTTCAGCAGCTGACATCACCCTGCTGAATGTCAGCTATGATCCAACCCGTGAACTCTACACTGACATCAACAGTGCGTTTTCCGAAGAATGGAAGGCCAAGACCGGAGACATCGTAACCATCGATCAATCCCATGGCGGCTCGGGCAAGCAAGCCCGTTCGGTCATCGATGGCCTGCAAGCCGATGTGGTGACCTTGGCTCTGGCCGGCGACATCGACGCGATCGCTGACAAGGCCAAGCTGCTCCCCAAGGATTGGATCACGCGACTGCCCCACAACAGCGCCCCCTACACCAGCACCATTGTGTTTCTGGTTCGCGCCGGGAATCCCAAAGGCATCAAGGATTGGGGCGACCTGGGTAATAAAGACGTCGCGGTCATCACTCCGAATCCCAAAACGTCAGGTGGGGCACGATGGAATTATCTCGCCGCATGGGCCTGGGCCCGCAAGCAGCCGAGCGGCAACGACGAGACTGCCAAGACCTTTGTCAGCGAACTCTACAAGCACGTTCCGGTCCTCGATTCCGGAGCCCGGGGGTCAACCACCACCTTTGTCCAACGCGGCATCGGCGATGTTCTCCTAGCCTGGGAAAACGAGGCCTTCCTGGCGGTGAATGAAGCCGGCAAGGACAAGTTCCAGATCGTCGTGCCATCGATCAGCATCCTTGCCGAGCCCTCGGTGGCGCTGGTTGATCGCAATGCCAAACGCAAAGGAACGACCGTCGTGGCAGAGGCATATCTGCAATTCCTGTACTCGGAAAAGGGTCAAGAGCTGGCTGCAAAACATTATTATCGTCCGCGCCTCGAAACGGTCGCCGCCAAGTACGCAGATCGTTTTCCCACGCTGAATTTGGTGACCATCGACCAGGAATTCGGTGGCTGGGGCAAGGCTCAAACTGCCCACTTCGCCGATGGCGCGACCTTTGACCAGATCGTCAAGGCCAACGCTGCGAAATAATGCATAGGTCCATCGACGAAAACCCTCAGACGTGATTCCCAAATCAGGTTGAGGTGGTTTGCAATCACTCACGCCCGTGCCATCCCTCATCCGAATGCGTGGTAATCCCCGCACTCGGATGGGGGTTCCCTGATGTTCGTCCGGCGCCATTCTGCCGCGCCTCCCTGCTGCGTCACCATCATCGGATTCTGCCAGTGCCTCGTCTTGTTCAGAACACCATCATCCCAGGTTTCGGACTGACTCTCGGGATCACCATCTCGTATCTCAGCCTGCTGGTGTTATTGCCGCTGGGAGTGCTGGTGTTGAAGGCCACTGGTCTGACCTGGGAACAATTCTGGGCCACCATCAGCGACGAACGGGTTGTCGCATCCTATCGGCTGAGCTTTGGCGCAGCGCTGGTCGCCGCATTGATCAACGTGGTATTTGGCGTGATCGTCGCCTGGGTACTGGTGCGTTATCGATTTCCCGGTCGATCCATTGTTGACGCCCTGGTCGATCTGCCGTTTGCGTTGCCGACTGCGGTGGCCGGTATCGCCCTGACGGCCTTGTATGCTCCCAATGGATGGCTTGGCAGCCGCCTTGAGCCATTAGGAATCAAGGTCGCATACGCGCCGTTAGGCGTGGTCGTCGCCCTGATCTTCATCGGCATGCCGTTTGTCGTGCGCACGGTCCAGCCGGTGCTTGAGGAATTGGGCCGGGATGTCGAAGAGGCTGCCGTCAGTCTTGGCGCCAACCGCTGGCAGACCATCCGCCGCATCATCATCCCTGAATTATGGCCGGCGGTGCTTACCGGTTTCGCCTTGGCGTTTGCGCGTGCGGTGGGCGAGTACGGATCTGTCGTCTTCATCTCAGGCAATCTGCCGATGAAGACCGAGATCACCCCGCTGCTGATCATCACCAAGTTGGAACAGTACCAATACGCCGAAGCCACGGCGATCGCGACGGTGATGCTCGCAGCGTCGTTCATCATGCTCTTCACGATCAATCTTCTCCAGCGGTGGATCACCCGCAGAACGGCGCTGTAACGTCATGGCCGGATCAGTTCCCACCATCCGCCACGGCGGCACCGACGAGCGGTGCCCGGCCCATCTCACGGAGCCGACGTGGGTTCGCTGGTCGCTCATGGGCATCGCGTTTTCTTTTCTCCTGATCTTTTTACTGCTGCCCCTGATCGCCGTATTTTTCGAAGCTCTGCGCAAAGGTTTTGGCGCCTATCTCGCCTCTTTTCACGATCGTGCCGCCCTGCATGCGATCGTCCTGACGTTGACCGTCACCGTGATCTGCCTGGTGCTCAATGCCGCCTTCGGGGTGTGTGCGGCGTGGGTGATCACCAAATTCCGTTTTTTTGGCAAAAGTTTTTTGCTGACCTTGATCGATCTGCCGTTCGCGGTCTCGCCGGTGATTGCTGGCCTGATTTTCGTGCTCTTGTTCGGGGCTCAGGGACTGTTTGGCGAATGGCTGCTCGACCATGATCTGCGCATCATCTTTGCGCTGCCCGGAATCGTGTTGGCGACGCTCTTCATCACCTTTCCTTTTGTCGCCCGCGAGCTCATCCCGATGATGCAGGCGCAGGGCACCGAAGAGGAAGAGGCCGCGCGCGTCCTCGGCGCCAGCGGATGGGTGACTTTCTGGCGGGTCACCCTGCCGAGCATCAAATGGGGTCTGCTTTACGGGATGATCTTGTGCAGCGCGCGGGCGATGGGCGAATTCGGCGCCGTGTCGGTGGTATCGGGACACATCCGCAACCAGACCAACACCCTCCCGCTGCACATCGAGATCCTCTACAATGAATACCAGTTTGTCGCCTCATTCGCGTGTGCATCGCTGTTGTCGATGTTGGCCCTGGTGACGTTGCTGATCAAGCGCTTCATCGAATGGCGCATGCGCAACGAGCACCAGCAGAACGCCGGTAGCGTGGAAAGAACCTGACTCCGATGACCATCAGCATCAATCATCTGACCAAACGCTTTGCCCGATTTACTGCGCTTGATGGCATCAATCTGGATTTGCCGGCGGGTCAATTGACGGCTCTGCTCGGGCCGTCGGGTTCAGGTAAGACCACCTTGCTGCGGTGTATCGCGGGCCTCGAACGGGCGGACTCGGGTACGATCCTGTTCAGTGGCCAGGACGCCACCGGGGCGAGTCCGGCCGAGCGCGGAGTCGGCTTCGTCTTTCAGCACTACGCGCTGTTCCGCCACATGAGCGTGTTCGAGAACATCGCCTTCGGCTTGCGCGTCCGGCCACGCGCGACGCGCCCGGATCACGGCGACATCACCGCCCGGGTGACCAAGCTCCTGCAGCTGATCCAGCTCGATTGGTGCGCTGATCGGTATCCGCATGAACTTTCAGGCGGCCAGCGCCAAAGAATCGCCTTGGCGCGAGCGCTGGCGGTCGAACCGAAAGTGCTGTTGCTTGATGAACCTTTTGGCGCCCTCGATGCCCAGGTGCGCAAAGAGCTGCGCCGGTGGTTGCGCCGGCTGCATGATGAAGTCCACCTGACCAGTGTGTTCGTGACGCATGACCAGGAGGAAGCGCTTGAGGTCGCTGATCGGGTCGTGGTGTTCAACCAAGGGCGGGTCGAGCAGATCGGCACGCCCGAAGAGGTCTACCACGCGCCGGCGACCCCCTTCGTGCACAGCTTCCTGGGCAGCGTGAACGTGCTCAAAGAATCAAGCTCGGCGACCTATGTCCGCCCGCATGACATCAGCCTCGATCCGCTGTCCAGCGCGACCCATCCGATTGCCGGCACGGTGGTCGCGGTCAACGCCGCCGGTCCCAACGTACGCGTCGAAGTCAAACGCACGGATGATGGTCAGATCGTTGAAGTCGTGATCCCGCATACCGAGCAGCACCGCCTGAACCTGAAACCCGGCGGGGTGATCCATCTCGGGTACGAGCGCTTTGCCCGATATGGCGCGGCTGCGCAACCCGAGTACGCCATCTGAATCATAACTATTCTTTGAGGTCTCTCCCATGCCCATCTACACCGACAACAGCCTGTCCATCGGCAACACCCCGCTGGTTCAACTCAACCGCGTCACCGACGGAGCGAAGGCCCGCGTGCTGGCCAAGATCGAAGGCCGCAACCCGGCGTATTCGGTCAAGTGCCGGATCGGCGCGGCGATGATCTGGGATGCGGAGAAGCGCGGAATCCTCAAGCCCGGTGGCGAGATCGTCGAGCCGACCTCGGGCAATACCGGCATCGCACTGGCCTTCGTCGCTGCCGCCAAAGGGTACAAGCTGACCCTGACCATGCCTGACACCATGTCGATCGAGCGACGCAAGGTGCTCGCGATGCTCGGCGCAACCCTGGTGCTGACCCCCGGTGCCGAAGGCATGGCCGGAGCCGTACGCAAAGCCGATGAAATCCAGAAGTCGGATCCGACGCGCTACTTCATGCCGCAACAGTTCAACAATCCCGCCAATCCGGCGATCCACGAAGCCACCACCGGTCCCGAGATCTGGAACGACACGGCCGGAGTGATCGATGTCTTCGTCAGTGGCGTCGGCACCGGCGGCACGCTCACCGGGGTGTCGCGCTTCATCAAACACACCAAGGGCAAAGCGATTCTCACGGTCGCGGTCGAGCCCAGCGCCAGCCCGCTGATCACGCAGACCCGCGCCGGCCAAGAACTCAAACCCGCGGGCCACAAGATCCAAGGCATCGGCGCGAATTTCATTCCCGGCAATCTCGACCTGTCGCTGATCGACCGCGTTGAAACCGTGAGCAACGACGAAGCCATCGCGATGGCCCGCCGCCTCGCCAAGGAAGAAGGCATCCTCTGCGGCATCAGCTGTGGCGCCGCGGTCGTCGGCGCCCTGCGCCTCGCCCACGAGCCGGCCTTTGCCGGCAAGACCATCGTCACCGTGCTGCCTGACGCCGGCGAACGCTACCTGTCGACCGGGTTGTTCGAGGGCATTGGCTGATCACCGCGTAATCGGCGATGTTTCTAGATCTTTAACGCGTCGGCGAGCGAGGTCTTGGACATCGCGTCGAGGGTCGCTTGATGGGCGCGCATCAACAGGCGGCGGGTGCCGCAGGTGGCCTCGTCGTCGCAGTCGTCGCAGCGAGTGTAGGCGGTCAGGCTCAGGCACGGCAGCGGGGCGATCGGGCCGTCGATCGTGCGCACGATCGTCAGCAGACTGACCTTGCGCGGATCTTGATTCAGTTCGTGGCCGCCGCCTTTACCGACCCGGCTGCGGATCACCCCTCCGGCGCGCAATTGGACCAGGATCAATTCGAGAAATTTCAGCGGGACGTTTTCCTGCCCGGCAATACGCGCCGCTGGTATCGGTCCCTCGCCGCGATGATTGGCGAGATACAACAGGGCTTTCAAAGCGTATTTCGCCCGATGGGTGAGCATCTTAGATCACTGGAGCGCGACGTCGTTCGCGCGCAATCACGGTCCATGAATCAGCCGACAGATAATGATCGCCGCCCAGGCGGGCCACCGCGCGCAGGCGTTGCGGGTCGGGGAGTCCGTCAGGCAGCGCGATCGCTGGCGCCACGTGGGCGAGCACGACCTCAAGCAGGCACAGGTGGGTGGCCGGGTCGCCGACCGGGATCGCTTGCAGCAATCGGCATTCGAAGGCGATGTCAGCGTCGACCAGCACCCGTCCGTGAATCCGTTCGGCCGGTCGATGTTCCACGCCGAGGGCGTCGGCCTCGCTGATGTCAGATGGATATTCAGCGCCGCTGGCATGCATCGCGTCGAGCCGCTCACTGCGCACCAGATGCACAACCGCCTCGCCCGAGGCGCGCAGGTTGGCGAGGGTGTCCTTGATCGGATCGCGATGCGCGATGCACACCTGCACCACCGGTGGGTTGGCGGTGACACCATTGAAAAAACTGAACGGCGCGAGATTGACCAAGCCGGCTGCGTTGACCGTGGTGACCCAGGCGATGGGGCGCGGCACCACCGCATTGACCAGCAGGCGATAGCGATCGATCGGTTTCAGCAGACGAGGATCGAGACTCACAATGTTCCGGGGCTGACCTTCAGCACATAGATCATCATCACCGCAGGCACGTCGTTGGCATTGGCTCCGGTATTTGCAGCACCCGTCGCGCCAGGGTTGGATGAACGCGACTCGATCGTCATCAAGCGCAGACCGTCGAAACTCCACCGCGGGCCGCTGCCGGTCGCGGTGAGCAGGCGTTCGCTGGCCTGCGGCTCACGCAGGGACACCAGGCGCACGCCATTGGCCGCATCCGCCACCGCGACCAACGGTTCGCGCGGATGGGGCGCCGGGCTGCGCGCATCCTTGGCGATCAGGCGCGCGGCGCTGGCGCCATTTTCGATGAACACCACATCAGTCCCGCCCGACCACCACTCGGTCGGACCCGGATCGCCGCGCAAAACAGTGCACACCACGCCGCCTTGAGGCGTCCAGCGAGCTTCGCACCCGCCCGGAATCTCGGTCACTTGGCCTGGGCTCCAGCGGATGAACAACCGCCCGCGCGGAGGTTTTCCGGTCCACCGATCGATCTCGAAAACGGGAGTCTCCTGCCAGCAGATACCCTCACCGATGGATTGCGGCTCGGGATAGAAACCTTCGCCGGCATCACTGGTCCGGCCGTCACGGTTGACCACGATCATCTTGTCTTCGACCTGGGCGTAGACCGACATCCCGCCGACGCGCGGCCGGTATCCGGTGGCCGCGAAGGGAGCGCGTTCAACCGAGGATTTCAAGCCATTGTCGACCACCGCGACGATCGTCAGGCCATCGGTGGCGGCGACCACCCGCCCATCGGACACCGAGGACACGTTGCGCTGCGGCCCGAACACGAATTGATCGCGATTGAGCCATACAGGATAGAACGTCGGACGGTTTTCGCGCGATTCGAAATATTCCTGCCGACCCTGACCTTCCTGCATCAAGCCGAAGCCGCCAAGCGAGCGGACGACCACCTGATAATTGGCCGGATTCCAGGCCGGCTGGGGATCGGCGACGGTACTCGAGAATTGATAAGTGCGGATCACTGAGACGCCATCGGGGTCCAGCGTCGTGCGCGTGGCGCAACCGCTTTGGCTGCCCATTGCGACGATTCCAGCGAGTCCCAACAGGGTCGATGAAAGGCTCAACAACGCGGTTCGAAACAACATGTCATTTGCTTTCCGGGGAAGTGGTGCCGGTGCCGGTTGCCAGCCATTCGGCGACGGTCAGCACGGTGACCGTCGCGCCGTCGCGGACCTGCTTCAGGGATTGCAGCCGGCCTTGGCCATCGGCTTCGATCCGCCAGACATCGGTGCCGCAGCGGGCAGCCTCGCCCTGCCAGGACATCGTGGTCGCCGGCTCGTCGCCAAAAAAATCGATACAGGGCATGCTCATGCTGGTGTCCCTGCGCCAGGCCAAGGCTAACAGCAACGGTGCGATGGTGCGATCCCAGCCGCGCTCGCCGGTGATCTTATGCTCATCGAGAATGATGTTGGAATGATCACTGGGCGTGCGATCGCGGCTGACGACATAGGTCGCCTTGCCCGGCTGCATCACGGTGCTGGAACCGCGATCATTCCAGGCGACCACCAGCGACCGCGCATCGAGCAGCACAAAGGGCGTGTCGGCGAGATGGGTGCCACCCAGGGCAGTAACGCTTGGCGGAGTGTAGACGAGCTGCATCAAACGATGCCGACCGAGCGCCGGGTCGGGCATCAGCAGACGCAACCAGAAGCGTTCGGGCGCGGTCTGCCCACGGAGCGTCACGCTGCCGTGGCATTCCCAGATGCCCGGCGGCAGGATTATCCCGGTATCCGCGGTTTTTTCAGCAGCGTGCGATTGCACGCCGATGAGAAATAAAAACACCACGATGAAGATGCGCATCAGGCTGCTCCGCGCCGCCAGGCATAAAGACCACCAAGCAGGCCGATGCCGATGAGGACGGCGCCGAGTTGCAGGCGGTGAGTGGGAGCGGCGGCCGTTTCATCGAGGATGAACGCCGTGCCCGCCGGATCGTTCGCGACAAAGAACACGGTTCGCGAACGGCGCCTCTGGCTGTCGGCATCCAGCAAATCGCGCACGACCTGGTCGGCACGTGCGGCCTCGACCACCGGATCGGGCATCGGGCGGAAAAAGGCGTCGCCCACCTGCCAGCCGAGGGCGACCTGACGTTCACGTTTTCCGGCAACGCGCGGGAGGTCGAATTCGTAGGCGATCGCCAATTGCACCCGGCCATCGGGCAAGGTCGTGGGCAGCACATCGAGAATCCGCGCCTGGGCCTGTTGATAGAGCCAATACCCGCGCACCTGGGGCCAGGCGAGGAGCGCGCCGGTCGCCATCACCACCAGAACCACGATCAGCACTGCCATCCGAGGCATGCGCTTAGAATTCTCCCGAAAGCAGACGCGCCTTGCCCGATTCATCACTTATCGGACAGCGATCGGCGATGTCGCGGGCGGTGAATTCGCCGAGGTCGGCGCGCAACCGCAAGCCGACCGCAACCCGCGAGGGCAGCGGTAATCTGCTGTGTTCAAGCATGCACGTCTGATGCACGCCAGCCCATAGATCCTGGTGTTTGCCCGGGCTCACCAGACCGAGGTTGCGCGTCCAGCCATGCTCAAAGAGCCCATTTCTCAATCGCGTGAAGGTCCTGCTTTCGATGACGAGCTTCTTCCATTCCAGGTCCATCGGCCGCTGGCTCAAAAACCAGCACAGCACTTGCGCCAAGCGCGCATCGTCAAGCCCGCCCCAATAACACACCTCATTGTCGATGACTTCGACCCACGCCCGGCCCTTGGCCTCGGCCCAGGCGATCAGCGAGCGCCCCGACAACGGCGCGCCATCGTCGGGTCTGGACGCGGCGAAAACCAATGAGCCGTTGGCCAGCCCTTCGGTCTGTACGACCATCCGCGAGTCCAGGATCTGACCCAACACGACCGACTGCGGCGCGCCCGCGCGGAATCCCTCAAGTTGGGGTTGCGATCCTTCGGCGAACAACCAGCCCGACGCCAATCCCATGCCCTCGGCCACCCGCATCGCCGAAAAGGTGCTCATATGCGACACCCCGACGACCCGCGTGCCGGAGCGCGCGTGGGCAGGGTAGCCAGTCAGGGACATCGACCAGTTCTGGGTGGGCATGATGGGGACAAACGCGTGGCGGAGAGTGATCGGGAACGAAAACCAGCAGCGGTCGCGATTTTTCGCGTGGGTGGCGACAAAGCAATCTGATTGAACGGCTTTTATCGGAACCGCTCGCGTCCCGGTCACATGCCGGTCACATACCTCTCACATACCGATAACAGCACGGACCTGGGCGCAGAGGTCGCGGGCCTGGTCCGGCGTGGGCGCTTCGGCGATCACCCGGCTCATGGGTTCAGTGCCGCTCGCGCGCAGATGCATCCAACGGTCGGGCCAGACGAGTTTCAAGCCGTCGAGAGTGATGACCTCGGCGCCCTGGGCGAGCGGATGACGAGCGACCACCTCGATGGCGCGGGTCACCCCGGCGCGATCGAGAGCCAGCTTTTCTTTGTGGATCGCATACCGCGGGATGGCGTTCACGACTTCCGACAAGGGCTGCTTGGCGCGCGCCAGGTATTCGAGCACCAGGGCCATGCCGATCTGGCTGTCGCGGCCCCAGACCACCCGCGGATCGATGATCCCGCCATTGCCCTCGCCCCCGATGACGGCGCGTTCGTGCTGCATCGCGGTGACGACGTGGGCCTCACCGACTTGTGAGCGGACGACCCGCGCTTTGAAGCGGGCTGCGACGTCTTCAAGCATCCGGCTGGTCGAGAGATTGGTGCACACCACGAGGTTGGCCGTGCCGGCAAGATGTTCGGCTGCCAGGCGCGCGGCAGCGCACAGCACCAAGGTATATTCCTCGCCAATGTAGCTGCCGCGATCGTCGACGATCGCCAACCGGTCGGCGTCTGGATCCTGGACGAATCCGATGTCGGCGTCCATCGCGCGGACCACTCCGCCCAAATGCCTCACGTTGTGCGCGGTGGGTTCGGGATCGCGCGGAAAGAGCTGATCAGGTCGGGTGTAGATCGGCACCACTCGGCAGCCCAGGGCCGCCAGCAGCTTCGGGCCGATGGCCGAACCAGCACCATTCACGCTGTCGAGCACCACCGTGAGATTCGCCCGTCTGATCAGCTCGACATCGACCACCCGCAGGATGCGTTCGAGGTGCACATCCAAGGCCGTGTCGATGGTCCGGAATCCGCCGCAACGGGCGAAGCCCTGCCACGCTGGCGGCTGGGCATAGGCCGCGAGCACCTGATCGAGCTGGGCCTGATCGACATTGCGGCCGGCACCGGAAAAAAGTTTCAGCGCATTCCATTCGGCTGGATTGTGCGAGGCGCTGATCTGGATGCCGCCCTGGGCTTTGAGCTCTTCGATCATGATCGGCACGGTGGGCGTCGGCACGAGGCCGATGTCGACCACGCTGCAGCCGGCTGCGCGCAGCCCGGCGGCGACTGCTTGCGCGACCAGCGGCCCGGTCGGCCGGCTGTCCCGCCCGAGCACCACCAGACCCCCGGGGGCGAGGGCCGTGCCGTAGGCAGCCGCCAGACGCAGCAGCTCGTCGATATTGAGAGTGTCGCCGATGATTCCCCGGATTCCCGAGACGCTGACGACGCAACGCAGGGAAACCGGAGCCGAGGTGATGGTCATACGTCGGAGCCGATGGTCGCAGCCGCCGTTTGCAAGGACCGGAGCAGAACCACAGTAAGAAATTCGCACGGGGCCAGTCGAAGAGTCATGAGCATCACCACCAGCGTCCACGCGATTAACCGTCGCGAATGTCCGGCTTGCAGCGCGGCGCTGTCGGTGCCCACGCCCCGCCGTTGTCCGGCCTGTGGCGCGGTTTTGAGCGCCCCGTCGCCGGCCGGTCAGGGACTCGAACCGCTGAAAGCGCACGGCGCTGGGGCGAAGCTGCCAAAGAATCCCGAAACCGTGACGATTGAAGTCGGTCATCACGATTCAGTGATCTACCTGCCGGACGAGAGCAGCCACCTTTCTGCCGTACCTGATTCGGTCGTCGGACCCAAAGCCAGCCTGAGCCACGTCGGCATGGAAGGCGGCGTCACCCTCGAACACCCGACGACCATCGGCGAGCGCACGCCGACCGGAGGCACCACCACCTTGCCCACCGGTCGCCAGGGTCCGACCAGCGGCAGCCGGACGGCGACCGGCGGCACCGTCGACGAAGTCCTGGCGCAGCGCCCGGGCGAAGAAAAGTACGTCATCGCCGGAGAAATCGCGCGCGGCGGCATGGGCGTGATCCTGCGTTCGGTCGACCGCGACATCCGGCGCGACGTCGCGATGAAGATCCTGCTCACGGATCAGAAGGATCGTTCGCGCCAACGCTTCGTCGAAGAAGCCCAGATCACCGGTCAGCTCGAACATCCGAACATCGTGCCGGTGCATGACCTGGGGGTCGATGCCGACGGTCGGCTGTTTTTCACCATGAAACTGGTGAAGGGCAAATCGCTCGCCCAGATCCTTGATGACCAACGTACACCGGCGATCGCCAAGCTGATCCATGATGATCCGTCGGCGGTGCCCGAGCACAGCCTCGCCCGGATGCTGAACATCTATCTCGCGGTGCTCAACGCGATCGCGTTCGCCCATGATCGCGGGGTGATCCATCGAGACCTCAAGCCGGCTAATCTGATGGTCGGTGATTTCGGTGAGGTGCTGGTGATGGACTGGGGCTTGGCCAAGGTCGCCGTCGGGCGCAGCGGCAGTGCCAAGCAGTGGACTCATCATCATGTGCGGGCGACCAACCTTGGGCAGCTCGCGGCGGGCAAAGGCGTCGGCCGCAGTCAACTCGTCGTACCCGAGCCCAACCGGCCTTTGGCCACGGACGAGCGGCTCAAGGTCCTGGTCGAAGGCTTCGCCTCGCAAGACGCCGAGATCGACGGCAAGCTGATCGAAGGCACACCGGCCTACATGGCGCCTGAGCAGGCCCGCGGGGCGTTGAGCGACATCGACGAACGCTCCGACATCTACAGCCTCGGCGCCCTGCTGTACGAAATCCTCACCTTGTCGCCACCGGTGCGCGGGCGCAGTGTGCGCGCGATCCTCGAAGACGTGGTCGCCGGGCGGGTGCTGGCCCCGGAAAGCCGCGCCCCCGATCGCACGATTCCCCCCGAGCTCTCGGCGATTGCGCTGAAAGCCCTGGCGCGCGACAAGACCGATCGATACCAGAGCGTGCTCGCCCTGCGCAATGACATCGAGCTGTATCTGGCCGATCGCCAGGTCAGCGCCAAAGAGGACTCGACCTGGGAAGCCCTGGTCAAGCTCATGCGGCGGAATCAGGAAGTATTCACCGCGATCATCGTGTGCGTCGGCATCGTCGTCGTGGTCACGATCTTCCTGTTCAATGCGATCCTCAAAGAACGCCATAAATACCAGCAATCGGCGCGTGAAGCCCAATTGCGGTTGGGCGAACTGAAGATCGAGCAGGACCGCCGCGCCGCCGATCAGCAACGGGCGGCACCGGCACTGGTGGCCAAGGCGCAACGCGCCGTCGACAACAAGGATTTCGCCGAAGCCCGGGCCGATGTCGACCTCGCGATCCAATATGATCCGGCCCTGGCCGAAGCTCGCCTGCTCGCCGGGCAGATGGCTATCCGCGAACAGGATTGGACCGCCGCCGGCATCGCCTTCGCCGCCTATACCCAGGGCAAACCTAATGACGCCGATGGAAAACTGCTGCTCGATCTGGTCCGTCGGGCCGGCCAGCCGGTCGGCAGCGAGATCATCGGCGCACCCGCTGATGGCCCAGGTGGCGAACGCTCCAGCGCCCATCTGACCGCGATCGCCGACGTGCTGGTCCGCCAGGGTGCGTACACCGTCGCGGAAAGCCTCTATCAGAACGGCCGCGACTTGATGCTGCTGTATCGGGTGCGGCTTGAGAAACAGTGGCCTGGCTGCACGCGGGCAGGATTCAGCGCCGACAAGGATGGCAAACTCACGATCGAAGGCCTCGCCAACCGCGGCGATGTCTACGACCTCTCGGCCCTCGAAGGGCTACCGATCAGCCACCTGTCGCTCGCTCACACCAAGGCCCTCGACATCGCTCCGTTGCGCCGGATGCCGCTGCTCAGCCTCGATCTCACCGACACCCCGGTGCGCAGCCTTGAGCCTCTCGCCGGCCTGCCGCTGACGTCATTGCGCTTGGCCGGGACACGGGTCGAAGATCTGACTCCGCTGAGCACCTTGCCGCTCGAAGAACTCGATATCTCGGACACCGCCGTCACCGACCTGACCCCGCTCGAGCGCCTGCCGCTGACCTCGTTGCGGCTCGCGCGCACACGGGTGCAGGACCTCGCGGTTTTAGTCGGGATGCCGCTGACCACGTTGTCGCTCGCTGGCACCCGCGTCCTCGATCTCATTCCCCTCAAGGGCATGAAGCTCGCCGATCTTGATGCCACCGGCACCCTGGTTGCCGACCTCGCGCCGCTGACCGGCATGCGCTTGACCGCCTTGCACCTCGCCGGGACCCGGGTCACCGATCTGAGCCCGTTGGCTGGGATGCCGCTGACGGTGCTCACCATCACCGGAACAGCGGTGGCCGACATCGCGCCCTTGAAAGGCATGGCGTTGACCGCCCTCGACCTCAGTGGTCTGCCGCTCAATGATCTTTCGCCCTTGGTCGGCATGCCGCTGACGTGGCTCGATTTGCATCGCAGTCCCCTGACCTCGCTCGCCACCCTCCAAGGCGCCAAGCTGTCGGCCCTCAATTTGGCCGACAGCCGAGTCGCCGATCTGACCCCATTGCGCGGCATGCCCTTGGCGCTGCTCGATCTGACCAATACGCCGGTCATCGATCTGCGTCCGCTGGCAGCCACCCCGTTGACCACCCTGGTCCTAGATGGCTCGGCTGTTGCAGATATTAGTCCCATCCGGTTGCTTCCGCTTATTGAGCTGCGCCTCAGCGGAACCCGGGTAACTGATCTGCGGCCGCTGGGTGATGACCAGGGAGCCGGTCGCAGTCTTGAGCGACTGATCCTGCCCACCGCACCCGACAAGGGCCTCGACGTGCTGCGCCGGGTGCTGACCCTCAAGCAGATCGGGCGAACCTGGGAAGGATCGTGGGCCAAAGTCCCGACCGCCGCTGAGCACTGGCGGCGAGTCGCCGGGGGCCTGGGCTTAGATCGCTGACGGTTGACAGCTGACGGCTGACTCCTGACCGAGCAACGAGTGGGCCTTGGCGCCGCCACTTGATCCGGCTTATAATGGTCCATAAAATCTATGAGACGTTACCCGCCCTGCGGGCTGAACCGGCGCTCCCCGCGACTCTGCGTGACGGATCGACCACTAAGCCAAAGGCGGGTTTTGTCGTCTTACGACCTCCAGCGAAACTTACATGGCCAAGACTCTCAGCACCAAGCCCACCACCGCAAAAAACGATAAGTCCGACCGCAAAAGCGCGGTGAAGATCGTTGAGGCCAAGTCAGACCAGGACGTGCTCAAAACGCCCGCCAAGTCCGCGAGCGTGAAACCTGCTAGTCCCAAGGCGGCAGCACCGAAGACGGTGGCCCCCAAGGCGCCCGCACCGAAACCAGCAGCTAAAGCGGCCCCCAAGCCAGTTGCGGACAAGCCGGCTGCGGACAAGCCGGTTGCAGACAAGCCAGCTGCGAAAAAGCCGGTCAAAGTCAGCGAAGATAAACCCGTGGCCAAAGCGGCGCCTGCGAAACCAGCGGCGACGAAAACGGCAGCTCCTTCGGCTCCCAAGGCCCCTGCCGGCAAAGCTGAATCAGCCAAGCCAGCCGTAAAGTCGGCGACTCCGCAACCAGCCAAGTCGAAGGGGTCGGTCGTCAAAGACGCCAAAGCCGAGATCACGTCGGCCACATCTGCAGCCGCCCCCGACGATCTCGGCGATGAAGATGAAGCGCCGTTTGGCGATGATTCCGACGACTCCGTAACGAAACCGGTCGCAAAGGCAGTTGCCAAGCCTGCCGCGAAACCTGCGGCCAAGGCAGCCGCCCCTGCGGCACGTGGCAAAGGCGAAAAAACGACCCGGGCAACTGCCACGGCAGCTGATGGCGAAGAAGCCCCGGATGCTCCGTCAACTTCCGCTGCGGGGGCGCCCGCGGCGGCCGCCAGCGAAGGGCCGATGTCGATCAAGGACGTCGTCACCAACCTGGTCAAGACCAGCAAGGGCAAAGGCTCGGTCACTTACGACCAGCTCAACGCCCTGCTGCCAGATGCGATGAACGACCCGGAACTGCTCGACCAGATCCTCGAACAACTTGAATCCCGGGGCGTCGAGCTGGTCGAAGACGGCGGCGGCGACGACACCGAAGAGGAAGTCGAAGAGGGCACGGGCGGCGACGGCGAAGCCGAGGCCGGTACCAGCCGCTTCGAACGCCTGGCTCCGACCGGCGAAGGTGAAGACGTCGAACCCAACGAGAAGAACGACGATCCGGTTCGGCTCTACCTGTCGCAGATGGGCGAAATCCCCCTGCTGACCCGCGATCAGGAAATCGAGTACGCGCGCTCGATCGAAATCTTCCGCGAAGGTTTCCGGCGCAAGGCGATGACCACCATCATGGGCATCAAGGCCGGTATTCAGTGGGTCGAAGAACAGAAAGAGATCAAGGAACAGCAAGAGAAGAACGCCAAGAGCCATGGCAGCTCGCCGTCACGTGACGTGTTCCTCGACCGCGCGGCGACCCATCTGGCGACCCTCGCCCGGCTGATTGCCCATGTCAGCCCGATGACCGCCAAGGTCGTGATCAACGATTTCGAGAATGACGAAATCCGCGCAGCCGATGAGCGTCTGCTGCGCAATCGGCTTACTCGCGCCTATCGCCTGCTCGAAGAGATGGAGCTCGACGCGAAGACCGTGATCCAGACAAAAGACGAGATGCTCGACCTTCGCCGCAAGGTGCTGCGTATCCGCCGTGAAGTCGATCAGAACCGCAAGGCCAAGCCCAAGGTCGCCAAGGAAAAGGAAGTCGAACTGCAGAAGATCGCCGACCTGGTTGGCGAACACATCGATGGCTTCCTCGAGCGATGCCTCGGCGTTTCACGGCGGTTCCGCGCCTACGAAGACGCCAAGCAGAAACTCTCCTGCGGCAACTTGCGCTTGGTGGTCTCGATCGCCAAGAAGTACCGCAACCGCGGTCTGTCTTTCCTGGATCTGATCCAGGAAGGCAACACCGGCCTGATGAAGGGCGTCGAGAAATACGAGTACAAGCGCGGCTACAAATTTTCGACCTACGCCACGTGGTGGATTCGTCAGGGCATCACCCGGGCGATCGCCGACCAGGCGCGGACCATCCGCATCCCGGTGCACATGATCGAAACCATGGGCAAACTGCGGAAGATCCAGAAGGATATCTTGCAGGACACCGGCCGCGAAGGCACCATCGAAGAAGTCGCCGTGCGCGCTGGCATCAGTGTCCAGGAATGCAAACGGGTCATCCATGCCTGCAAGCATCCGATCTCGCTCGATCGTCCGATCGGTGACAGCGACGACTGCAACTTCGGCGACTTCCTCGAAGACAAGTCGACCCAGAACCCGGCCAACATCAGCTCCAACGAGCTGCTGAAAGAGAAGATCACCGAAGTTCTCGACACCCTCAGTGACCGCGAACGCGAAATCATCTGCCTACGTTTCGGCATCGTCGACGGTTATACCTATACCCTCGAAGAAGTCGGCCGGCGCTTCAACGTGACCCGTGAACGCATCCGTCAGATCGAAGCCAAGTCGATCAAAAAACTGCAGCACCCGACCCGCGCCCGGAAGCTCGAAGGCTTCATCGACAACAAGCTCACCTGATCGCACAAAACCACTGGCGCGGCCCATCTGCGGTGCTGCATGATGTTTGGAACATCATGCGCCCTGTAGCTGGGCCGCGCTGTTGTTTACTTTTAGCATTTCGTTGGGGCTTGGTCAGCCGACTGGCAAAACCCGATGCGCAGGATTCCATCGCGATTTTTCGCGCTTACAGCTCGCTCGCTGGCCCGCATGGTCGAGATCCAGTCGAGTTGGCAGAACTGATTCAAGACAGATGACCAAGCAGGCGTTCATCCTCCTCTGCGGCCTCTGCTGCCTCCTGTTTTCCAAAAGTTCACGCCTTACATCACCAAGAATTCAACCGATCCATCACGGTTTTCGCGCGCTCTGCATCTTGCCGCAGAACATAAGTATGCCGCAGATCGATTGGAGTGTTGAACGCCGTCAGCAGCGCCGAGTGGCGGGTGACATTCTCAACCAGGGGGCGGCCCAGGACGCGGCGTTCGCAGAGGAGCTGGATGCCTTCGGGATTGGCGGCCGAGGCCAGCTTGGTGAACACTTGCCGTGAATGCCGGCGGAAGACGTGGCATCCCGCGGCGGTCAGACCGTCATGCAGGCTGTCGGATAGCAGATTTTCCTGGGCGTCGAAACCGAGGCGCTCGCGCAGGACGAGTTTCGCCGGCTCGCGGTCAAGGATCCGGCGGCTCCAGACGCCACCGGCGGCGCGCGCGGTATGCAGCGCGTTCAGCAGATGATCGTCACGCAGCTCGACCAGATCGGACAAGCCGCGGGCGAGCGAAAACGTCACCTCTCCCGTGGCAATCGCGCGGTCGAGATAGTATTCGAAAGCCGGCGGCGTCTTGTGGAAATACACCTGTAAAAACAGGTGATATCGTGCGAGCAGCAGGCCTTCGAGGGCGTGCACCCCATGGACGTCCATGCCCAACACCGGCACCCCATCGGGGCCACGTACGATCTGCTCGCACGCCATCAGGCGCTGCAGGTCGTAGATGCCATACGTGACCCCGGCGAAGTGCGAATCGCGCAGCAGATAATCACACCGGTCGCTGTCGATCTCGCCGCTGACCAGGGCGCGCAGAATACCGACCAGCGGACCCATGGCCGACAAACGACGACTGCGACTGATGTCTGAGGACAGCACCGCGCAGAGATCGCGCGCCAGATCCGGATCAAGGATCCCTTCGCCGATCAGACCGTGGATGACGGCGAGGGAAAAATCCTCGTGCGTGGCTTGGCGCCCGCTTGGTTGGCGACCGTCGCGATACCAGGCCACGGGCAAGCGCACGGCTTCGACCGGCGGAAAGAAGACCTCGGCGGTGTGACTGAATGGCGCATGCCCGACGTCGTGCAGCAAGCCGGCAAACCGCGCGATTTGCTGCGCATAGGCGAGTTCGGCGGCGGAAAATTCCGCCAATTGTCCACTGGCGACCAGATGCTCGAAACGGGCACCCGCGAGATGCATCACGCCGAGCGAATGCTGGAAGCGATCGTGGACCGCGCCGGGATAGACCAGACTGACGAACCCGAGCTGACGAATGTGGCGGAGGCGTTGGATCCACGGGTGGTCGACCACGCGACGTTCGTCCTCGGTGATCAGGATGGTGCGATGGATCGGATCACGAATTTCGTAGACAGGGGCGCTCATAGGTCTGAATAAACCTATTTTTTCTCTGGCGTCAAGGCCACGAGCCACACCACATCCACGGTGTTGGGCGGCAAGGACAGCGCCAACCGTCCACCCTCATCGGCGATCAGTTGTTGAACCGCGCCGAGTTCGCCGGTGAGCTGGCTGGCCGGCGTCAGCCCATACCCGCGTCCAGGAGTGAATCCGCCGAGGCGGATGAGTTGGGCCATGCTCAGGCCGCGACGAGGACGACCTTCGACCAGGGCTGCGTACCAGGTGTCGTCGCGCACCTGCGGCCACAGCAACGCCTGACGCGGCGACGCCCAGCCGATCACGCGCACCGGGCCGGTGGCGTTGGGCGTCAGCGGCACCAGGTCGGGGTCCTTCAAATCGAGCTGGGCCGTGATCGAAGCGAAACTGCGGTAGATCGGCCACAGGTGATGGGCATCGAGGTAGACATCCCACCACCAGTTCATGCTTCCGCCGCACCCGCCGAGGAGGAATCCGGCCCACAATTGCTGACGCAGCAGTAGACCCTGGGTATCGCGTTCGTTGCCCGGATTATCGGCATTCGTGCCTTGGAAACCGACTTCGCCAAAAATCCACGGCCTGCCATCAGCATTCGCCAAGGTGGCGAATGGGATGAGCATCTCGACGCCATCTCGGGTCGGCCGCTTCACCTCATCGGTTTCCGCAATCCATTCCAAAACGTACTGATGCAGCTGTACAACGTCGATCGCCGGCGACGCCAACGCGCGCGGCCAATCTCCGCCGCACCAGCTGACCGTGTGCAGGCGATGGTCGAGGTCATAGCGTTTGAGCATCTCGCTCGCCGCGGTGACCCACGGAATCACCCGCTCGCGCACCGGCAGAGCGAGATCGGCTTCGTTCATCAGTTCGATCGCCAGCAACGTGTCATCGGCGCTCCACCGGGCCAAACAGTAGCGCAGCCGCTGCGCCCACGCAGGCGCCGGTGGGATAGTGAAAAAAGTGTTTTGACGCGCTGGCGGATCCGCGCCGTAGGGAAACGGCTTGCCGAAAAGCACATCGTGATGGTTGTCGATCACCAGGGTCACCCGGATGCCGGCAGCCCGCGCGGCGATCAATACCGCGTCGAGCTGATCCGCGCGATCAAGCTGGTATTCACCATTCTTTTCGCCTTCGATGCCGAGGCACCAGGTCGACATCCAGACGCGCACGTGGTTGCCGCCGTTCTCGCGCACGGTGGCGAATGCGCGGGTGAAACCGACGACCGGATCGCCATCGACCCACGCCACATTCGGCCCGACCGGCACAAACGGCGTGCCGTCAGCCCACGCGAGAAATCGGCGATTGCGCGGATTGATGCCGATCGGGCCGACCGGATTCGTCCCGGCGACGACGGTGAATTGGCCATTCGCCGCCGGACCTCCCACGGCATTTCCGCCAGCGTCGAGTACCTTCCACAGATGCACTCCGACCGCGCGCGCCACATGCCTGACCTGCAGACCCGCGCGCGTCCGATACGCCTGACGGAACATCACGGCTCCATCAGGGGCAGTGATCTTCAATTGCGGCACCTGCGAGGCATCGGTGACCACCCACGCCTCAGGCGCATTGGCCAGCGAAAACGTCAGTAGATCGCCAGGAGTCGCGACCGTGAATCGGGGAACGACCTCGACCGCCGCGACCTGCGGTAACCCGCCAATCGCCACGCAGCACCACAGCAGCGCGATCAACCCGATTGAGCGCCTTTCACCCTGAAAAAAGCAGTTGGAGTCGTCAATCGTTTGAAAATACCGCACATTTCTGGGTTCCCGTATTTTCTTCAGCACCCCAGCGAGGTGTACTGGAAACGCAGGTGTGGTCCATATGCAAGGCGCCCGATGCGAAGGAATGGCAGCGCCATTTCGAGTATTGGGCAACGCCGCAGATGGGCTGCAACTGCGTTTTCCAGGTTCACCCATCACGTGCCTGACCGGTCTGTCGCCGCAAGTCCCCCGTGACTTGGGCGGCCCGCCCAAGGGCTGTTTCTCAACGCCAAACCCCATCATCGCACAATCTCGCGGTACAGCTCAAGATACGCCGGCGCCAAAGCCTTTGGCGTCAACCGCGCTGCCAAACGTCGACCAGCAGCGGTCACCTGCCGCCGGTGTTCAGGATCAGCCAGCAGATGCCCCACCTCGTGCGCCAAGGCCGCGGCCGTGCGCTGCGCCCCAACCACCCCCCGCCAACGGATGAGATCCGCCAAACCGCCAACCGCCGGCGCCACCACCGGCACCCCGGCAGACGCGGCTTCGATCGCCACCAGCGGCTGACCTTCATTGCGGCTCGTCATCAGCAGCACGTCCATCTGGGCGAGGGCCTCGTCCGCCGGGATGAACCCGGTGAAATGCACGCGCAGACCAAGTTCGGCGGCGCGGAATTCGGCATGCTCGCGCTGCTCGCCATCACCGCAGATCAGTCCTTGGATAGGCCGCGAATGCGACAGCACCGCCAGCGTTTCGAGATACAGATCGATATCCTTGATTGGCACCAGCCGGCCCAGGAAACCGACCACCGGCGTGCGTCGGCGAAGCGCCGTCGACCAGCCGACATACGGCTGCGGCTTCACCGGCGGCACCGGCACCGGCAGGCTGTGCCAGGTTGATCGCCGACCGATGCGGAAGCCCCGCGCCAGGTCCAGCATCTGGGTCGGGGTCAGCGCCTGATGATGGTGATTGAAGGCCACCGCGCGTTCGAGCCAGGTCAGCGCGACGCTTACCGGATGGCTGAAATATCCAGCGAGCACATGCCCGTGATACGTGTGCAGGCAGCGCAACCGCAACAGCCGACAGGCTAAGCGGCCGAGAAAACCAGCCTTGGCCGTATGCGTATGGACCACGTCCGGGCGGAGCGTTTTCAGGCGCCGATACAATCCAACAAATGCTGCCCAATCGTCGCGCAACCGCACGCTGCGCCCCAAGCCCGGCAGAATGTCGACCGTCACCCCATGCGCCCGCAACCATGCCGTGCAATCTGGCTCATCGGGGGCACAGGTCCCGGTGAGTACCGTCACCCGTTGGCCGAGGCGCTGCAATTCCGGCAGCAACGCCCCCAGCACGCGCACGGGTCCGCCATCATTCAGGCGCGCGATGAGATGGACGACATGCATGCTATAGGATCGGCCCTGGGGGAGTGAGACCTGGACACAACGTCGGCGAAACCCCCTCAAAGCAAATCAGTTCGCGCTATTTCCCGATCGTGGAACGCGCGCTGGTTCATACCCGGTCGATGCTCGAGATCCGCGGTTGGGGCTTTGCGCACCGGTTTTTTGAGGATCATTCGGACATGGACCTATTGCTTGCTGCCAAGGCTGCTTTTCTCGGCGTGATCGAAGGGTTGACCGAATTCATCCCGGTCTCCTCCACCGGCCACCTGATCGTCGCAAGTAAGCTTATTCATTTTGAGCCTAAGATTGCAGACGTTTTCATGATCGTCATCCAGATGGGCGCGATCCTGGCGGTGGTCTGGTACTTTCGCACCCGGCTCATCGCCCGCCTCAAAGGTCTCACCAGTGATCGCGCCAACCAAAGATTCTGGCTCAATCTGCTGATCGCATTTGTGCCTTTTGCGGTGGTCGGTTTGTTATTCGGCAAGCAGCTCAAGCTGCTGTTGTTCAACGCGCCAGTGGTGGCTGCGGCGTTGTGCCTGGGCGGCCTAGCGATCCTTCTGATCGAACGGCTGCCGAAAAAAGAGCTGCACACCGAGGCCGATGCCTTGCCGCCGAAAACCGCCTTCGTCATCGGGCTGTGTCAGATCATCGCCTTGATCCCGGGCGTGTCGCGATCTGGCGCGACCATCATGGGCGGCTTGTCCTTTGGTTTGTCGCGTCCGGCGGCAACTGAATTCAGTTTTTTCCTATCGATCCCGGTGCTCACGGCGGCCTCGCTGTACGATCTGTTCAAACATCGGCATGAGATCGACGGCGAGGGCTATGAGCTGATCGTCATCGGATTCGTCGTGTCGTTCATCGTCGGACTGGCGGTCGTTCATTGGCTGCTGCACTTTGTCGCCAAGCATTCATTCGTCGTCTTCGGCTGGTATCGCCTGGTCGCCGGCCTCGCCTTGGCAGGAGCGATCGCTGCCGGCTGGGTCAGCACCAAAGGATTTTGAATGCCCCTCATCGTCCTCGAAGGAATCGACGGCTGCGGCAAGTCGACCCAGATTGAACGCCTCGCCACCCGCCTGGTCGAACGCGGCATCCGCCCCCGCCGGCTGCGCGAACCAGGCGGCACGGTGCTCGGCGAACAGGTGCGCACGCTGCTTCTCGACCAAGCCACCGACGCCTGCCCGACCGCTGAATTATTTGGCTACCTGACCGCCCGCGCCCAGCTCTGCCAAGCCGTGATCAAGCCGGCGCTGAACCGCGGCGAAGTGATCCTGCTCGATCGCTTTTGGTATTCGACGATGGCCTATCAGGCCTACGGCCTGGGCCTGGATCCGCGCTTGGTCCGCGCCGCGATCGACCTCGCGCTCGATGGCCTGCATGCCGATCTCGCCCTGTGGTTGCGCATCACCCCCGACATCGCCCTTCAGCGACGCGCCGCCGCCCGCGGCGAAGACCGCATCGAAGCCCGCGGCCTCGCCTATCAGCAACGCGTCCACGACGGCTACGCGATCCTCGCGGACGCCGGAGAATTGCTGACCATCAACGCCGAACGCGAACCCGATGCGATATTTGCCGATATCTGGACCGCCTTGGAGCCATTGCTGTAGGGGAACCGCGGCAACAAAACGTCGGCACGATTGCGCGCGCAGCGGCGTGCCCCGAACATGTGATTGTTTTCACTGGCAAGATCAATCTGAGGTTGGTGTTCAAAAAGTCGTACCGGCCCTGGTGCTGGAATGCGTGTTGGTTAGGTCATCTGCATGGCGAATGTCGACCTTCTCGGACTGCTTACCCATGTCCGCGCGCTGGGGGTGCGGGTGGGGGATGAATTGTTGCGATTGCAGGAGGATCTTGCGGGCACTGCGACCGATAAAGGCGGGGTCGATCTGGTGACTCAGGCCGATGTGCTCAGTGAAAAGATGCTGACCGAAGATCTTTCACGGGCGTTTCCCCTTCACCGCATCGCTGGCGAAGAAGGCACTCGTACCGGGCCTGCTGACAGTGAATGGTGTTGGCATCTCGATCCGCTTGATGGCACTGCCAACTATAGTCGAGGCCTGCCGTTTTGGATGGTGTCGATCGGACTGTCGTACCACCATCAACCGGTGCTGGGATGCTTGGTCGGTCCGGCGTGTGGTTTGATGGTCACCGGGGCTTCGGGACTTGGCGCGTGGAATCACGGTCAGGCATTGCCGAAGGCGCAACCTGCGGGCGATGAGCGAACGTGGATGGTGGCCACCGACTGGCCGTGGAATCTCGCCGAGCGTGAACGCACGGTGCACTTACTGAGCCAACTCGCGCCGCGGATCCGACAATATAAAAGTTTTGGTTCGGCGGCTGTCGATTTGGCGCATGTCGCCCTTGGCAAAGTCGATGCGTATGCCATCAGCCACATTTTCCCGTGGGATCAATGTGGAGGTGCCGCGATCTGCGCGGCTCTCGGTTATGAGCTGACCAGATGGGATGGGTCACCCTGGGATCTGCGCCATCCCGACATCATCTGCGCGCGACCGGGGATGCATCTTGAGCGGTTCACCAGTCATTGCTGATGACGGTGAACATGGGCTAGTCCGGAATCAGAATCTAACGTGACACAGGCGGCTCGCCCATGTGACTTTTTTCGAACATGGGCGAGCCGCCCATGCCACGTTGAACCTACGGAAAATTAAACGTGGCATGGGCGGCTTCCCCATGTGCCTTATTTCGAACATGGGCGAGCCGCCCATGCCACGTTGAAC
>JANYGY010000084.1 GCA_025362255.1 Planctomycetales bacterium | reverse complement strand
CGCCCGAAGAACTCGTCGCACCTAAAGCGACACCCGCTTCCCCGCGAACAACCAGTGAGCCCCAACCTTGCGGTCGCCAACCGGAGGCGTTGCGTGAGTTCTTGTCGCATATCTCAGGAAGCGGCGCGGTACGCGGTGAATTGGCGATGGGTGGCTGGGCGTTATGCGCAGAACCAACAGAGGGTAGTCTGCCAACTAGAATTCCAACATCGCGGTTGTCGAATCTCACGTCGCAAGTAGGACGCTCACATGCCAACTCACAGCTGTCATCCCATTGCAGCGCACCGCAAGTTGCGATTACCAGATTTGTACGTGTCGAGCTTAATGCTCGACCGAGCACTAGATGCTATCCTACGACGCATCACTCTTGATCGTCGCCATGATATTCCTTACCTCGCTGGATATAGCCTGGATCACTGCTGTCCAACTATAAGTCCAGAAACGACAACTGCTTACCGATATGACTCTCGGAAATTTCTGATTTTTCGTGCAGAAACAGCGAATTCACCGGCCTTTTCTCGAAACACGTCAGGCTCAGAACCTGCGAAATCTGCCAGAGGCTGAGATGCTCCAGGCTCATCCTCTTGCGCCGGATCGCGATCAGGACGTAAACGCTCATGGCGATCCAGATTTGGGTCTTCACCGCGTTCTCGGAAGTGCCTAAAAAGGGGTAGTGGCTTCGGTCAATTTTTGTCAAATTGGGAAAATGAGGTGAAATAGCTCGCTGCGGCTACTAACTCCAAGTCGCTGATAGAGCTGATGAAAACTGTTTTTTATCGACTGTTCGGTGCTTCCCAGTACACTAGCTATGTCGCGATTAGACAGCCCTTTGAGGAGATAAATGACCAGCACCTGGTCGCGTCGACCTAAATTAAGATAGCCGAGTCGTCGCTGAAATATGACGTCGAGGTTACCTCCCTCGATCTGTTCATCGAGCAGGCGCGTGATGACCATAACGAGTTGCTCGGTGGAAAAGGGTTTTTCGATCAGGAAATTCGCACCAAGATTAAGTGCCGCGACAGCTCGATCTTTGTCGGCGAAGCTAGTAATGACGATGCAAACGGGAGGGTGCTCGAGATCACGCAATCTATTAAGTAAGCCGATACCATCCAGTCGCGGCATGAGGATGTCGGTCACTACTACGTCGAAGCCATTATTGATCAGGCTAAGTGCGACTTCGCCGTCTGCTGCGGTGGTAACCTCAAAGTTTCGACGACTCAGCGCGCGCGCCAAGAGCTCACGTGTGTCGACCTCGTCATCGACAAGCAGAATTTTCGGCATGATCGCTCTCCATGGTCATGAGGTTTGGTGGAAGAGAAAGCTGAGGCGAAAAGGTGACGCAGGTCTCGGCAGTAAGATTCTGGTTGCGAAAGGTGATGGTGCCACCCATGGCCTCGCAGAGATGACGGGAGATTGCGATTCCAATGCCCAGCCCACCCGGCTTCGAACTCGGCACCATATCTTCTCCGTCAAGCAACTCTTGAGGTATGCACCCGGGATTCTCGATGAGCAGAGCAATAGCAGGCCGACTTTGGTACCTAACAGTAATTAGCTGTCCGGCTGCAGCTTCGAGGGCATTTCGTATCAAATTAGATAGAATGATTCGCAATGCGTGCTCGCGAGCCATCACGAACGGTCCCACACTGGGGCGGTCGTGATCGATTAGCGGGGTGATCCCACTTCGTCGTTCGATTTCCCTTACTACTTCGTCCACTACGATACAAAGGTTGATCGACACCCCGTCGAAATTGCCACTGGAGCGCTTCGGACGTGCAAGTTCGTAGGCGAGCATCACCGTTTGATCGAGCCGAGTAAGGCTGTGATCGAGCCGGTTGAATAGGTCAGCATCCGGGTTTGCCACGGTCTCTCGCAGCTCCTCTGTGACTAGTCTCATAATCTGCAAGGGGTTGCGCATTTCATGGGCTACGCTGGCGGCGATGCGGCCGAGCATAACGAAACGCTCGTCGTGCTCGTGACGCAACGCGCGCAGGTGTCGGTCGTCTCGCAACCGCACTCGTTCAACAAGCATCCACACGAGAAGGCCCATGCCTGGGCCCATTAACGCCATTTCAGCGTAATCGAGGCAGATCTTAACCCAAGCGCTGGTCATGGTCTCGTACCAATTGTCAAAATGGTAAAGTCCTAGACCGCAGCCCCCTGCAAGCACCGCAAGCCCAAAGGAATACAATCTGACAGCCATTTCGTCACCTCGTTCAAAACCCTAGCCGACTTTTTCATAAGGGATACGCGGCATCTCGTCACTAAACTTTAGTCACTTGAGAAGTTAAGTGAGGCCTGGCTATCCTAAACCAACATTCTTTAAGGAGCCAGAATCATGGGCATCACCTCTCGTTCATCTGCCATCATTTGTTTTGGTCTAATGGTAAATCTCTGCGCCGCGGAGAGTCAAGTCGGCAACCGCGATACGACCATCGCATCGGACCAAGCCGCTCATTTAACCGTTGAAGTCGCAACGGAGCGACCATTTCAGGCCACCACGGTGGCCGTCGGCCGTATCACATTTAATGAGGATCGTACAACGCCGGTATTTGCTCAGTTCAGTGGGCATGCCGCGCGTTTAGCGGCTAAACCTGGCGACCGGGTCGAAAAAGGCGATGTTCTCTTAGAATTGGAATGTCCCGATTTGGTGCAGGCTCAAAGCGACCTGTGGGCAGCTGTGCCACAGGTCGCCAAGTGCGAAGCGCTACTCGAACACGCCCGTCGCACTGCGGAACGCATCCAGCGCCTCTATCAAGGACAGGCTGCAGCCCTACGCGATCTAGAACAGGCAGATGCCGACGTTACCACGGCGGGCATCGACTTGTTGGCGGCACAGGCGATGCGGACAGCAATGCGAGACCGTCTGCACATCTTTGGAAAAAGCGACACTGACATCGCTGCTATAGAACAAGGACACACATTGATGCGCGCGCTGGCGATCACGGCGCCCATCTCCGGCACAGTGACTTCGCGGAAGGTGGGCCCCGGCCAATATGTGCGCAGTGATGCCACGGAGCCACTATTTACTATCACAGATCTAACATCGTTGTGGTTACAGGCTGAAGTCTACGAAGCTGACGTTCCCTCGGTGGCGTTGGACCAGGAGGTTAAAGTCACTCTAGCGGCGCTTCCTGAATCGACGATCACTGCGCGTATCACTTATATTGCTCCGGCGGTTGACCCCGCGACACACCGCCTAGCGGTACGCTGTGAACTCGATCATCCACCCGCTGTACTGAAGGCCGATATGCTGGCCGGATTCACCATCGCCACCAGCTCTACCGCTGCTGTTTCAGCTGTGCCCGTTAGTGCCATTGTGCGTACTGGTGATCAGCAGGCAGTGTGGGTCGCTCGTTCCGACACCAATTTTGAACGGCGTCTAGTGACCACCGGCCTGCGCCAAGATGGCCTGGTACAGATCATTGCCGGGATCACAGCGGGTGACCGGGTCGTGAGCAAGGGCGGGGTGTTTCTCGAATCGAATTGAGTACACCGGCTGCAAAAAATAAGGACCATCTCCATGAGCAAGTGCCGTGTATTTCCATATCTACTACTTTTAGCGCCGTTGGTTTTGCCGGGGGCGGAGCAACCGACGTTGTCACTGGACGAGGCAGTTGCTCAGGCACTCCACGGGAGTTTGCTAGTTGCTTCTGCTAGAGCCGGTGTTGTCGGCGCGCGGGCACAGGAAGTGACCGCCGGATATGGTCCTAACCCGAGTCTCAGCTTGGGCGCTGAGCAATTTGATCTGAGTAATCCGAACAACTATCTGGGTTCTGATTCCGGTGATGGAGCAAACCGCACTTATACTGTTCGTATAGATCAGCAGATTGAATTGGGCGGAAAGAGGGGCCTACGGATGCGCACGGCAAAAGCACAGCGCCGTGCCGCCGAGGCGCAAGTGGATGAATCACGACGTCAACAGGTCGCTGCCGTGAGTCAGGTCTTTGTCGCGGGCCTGCTGGCACGGGACAATCTGCGCTTGGCCGAGGAAAACGTATCGCTTGACGACGGCACCGAGCGGGTCGTGCGCACCCAGGTTGAGGGCGGTCATCGGCCGCAGGCGGACCTCATAAGTTTCGCTGTAGGTCGCCTCCAGACACGCCAAGAGGCCACCGCATCTCGGCTCGCTTATGATCAAGCGCGCAGCGATCTTCTAGCCCTGCTGAGCCGCGAACCCGGGGCGACGGTTCCTGAGCTGATTGGCGAGCTCGAAACGCCGGTGGCTCCAGTAGAAGCTGGTGATGACGCCGCCGCAATTGCACGGCGAGGCGATGTGATCGTGGCGCGGTTGCTCTCGGAGGCTGCCGATGACGGGGTCGATCTGGCCCGAGCTCAGCGTACCATTGACCCTACCGTGGGGATTGAATATCAGCGCATTGGTGGGACCAACACCGCTGGGTTAACGGCCACGATACCTCTTCCAATGTGGAATAACCACGCCGGTGATATCGACCAAGCGGATGCCTCGCGGATTCAGGCAGAATTGCAGTGGCGTCTAATCGTCCGGCAAGCGCGTTCCGATGTAGAGAAAGCCTATCAGGGAGTGCGCGCAGGCCGTGCGCAGCTTGATCTCTATGGCCCGGAGATGATGGCCAAGGTAACCCAATTACTACAGATAGTGAGTCATTCTTATCAAGAAGGAGCCACCAGCTTGCTCGAGTTAATGGACGCCCGACGCGCCTACAATCAGGTCCATCTGGCTGCCAACCAAGTGCGTTACGAGTATCGTCTCGCAGTAATCAAGCTCGACACCGCCCTAGGTACGCCCGCGCCCTGAGGCGGTCACGAAAGCTCGTCTCATGCTCAAACGCCTCATCAATTTTTCTCTAAATCAACCACTGCTAGTCGTCTTCTTGACCTTGCTGTTAGTTGCGGCCGGTGTGTCCGCCTTTCGCATGGTGCCTATTGAAGCATATCCAGACGTCGGCGATGTGCAGGCAACTGTCATTACTCTGTATCCTGGGCACGCTTCGAACGAAGTTGAAAAACAGGTCACCACCCCGATTGAAATCGCGCTCAGCGGTTTACCACATGCTGTACGGATCTTCTCGCATACCCAGTTCGGACTTTCCTACTTGGTAGTGACATTTGACGACAAAGTTGATGACTATTTTGCACGCCAACAGGTAAACGAACGCTTAAACGGGATTAATGGTCTGCCGGCTGGAGTACAGCCATCCCTGGCGCCATTGTCGACCGCCATCGGTGAGATTTTTCGCTATCGTTTGGTCGGTGACGGAATGGATGCCACTGAACTGCGTTCATTGCAAGATTGGACTGTGGCCCGTCGACTCAAGATGAGCCCGGGGGTCGCTGATGTGGTCAGTCTGGGAGGTTTCATCAAACAGTATCAAGTCAATATTGATCAACACAAAGTCGACGGCCTGGGCTTGACGCTACAACAGGTGCTGACGGCCCTATCACGCGGCAGCGTGAATGCGGGCGGTGGCTTCATTGAACAGGGCCAGCAACAATATGTGGTTCGTGGTGTGGGCCTGCTGCGCTCTGCCGATGAGATCGGTAATGTTGTCATAGACGTTCGCCATGCCTCACCAATCCTGATTAAGGATGTGGCGAACATCAGTATCGGCGCCGTGCCACGCCAGGGCGTGGTCGGGCAAGACGGCGATGATGAGGCGGTGATCGGCATCGTGTTAATGCGCAAAGGGGAAAACCCTTCGCAAGTGCTCACTGATCTGAAGGCGCGTATCGCTACGCTCACGGCCGAAGGACTGCCCAAAAACGTACACATTGCGCCATTCTATGATCGTACTGTGCTCGTTTCCACTACACTACATACAGTTTTTGAAAACCTTGCGGTGGGTGCGGTCCTGGTGGCGGGCGTGCTCTACCTCTTCCTGGGCAACCTGCGCGCGGCGGCGATCGTCGCCCTGCTCATTCCGCTGGCATTGCTCGCAACCTTTATTGGCCTGCAATTACGTGGCTTATCGGCCAATCTGCTGTCGACGATGATGCCGAAATCCATGGCGCCCAGCGACAGCAGATTGGCCGATAAGCCACGTAATTGCAGGCCAATAAAGGTTGCGAGCAATGCCAGCGGAATGAGCAGGGC
>JANYGY010000028.1 GCA_025362255.1 Planctomycetales bacterium | reverse complement strand
TGCCCGACGCCTTGCTCGCCTGCCGGCTGATCAGCCGCGCCGATGCGGGAAAGCTGGCTGGCCTGCCCCCAGACCCGCTCGCGGCTGAACTCACGCGCTTGGCGCAGCATGCCGCATGGCCACCGCTCGGCGAAGTTCTCGCCCGCTGGTTTCCGCTGTGGGCGGTGCTGGCCGCCACTGTCCCCAGCTTGGTCATCGGGGCGGTGGTTTCGCTCGTCGGCAATGCGCTCTATGGGGGCATCTGGCATACGTTGGGACTTACCGCGCCGACCCACGGCCCGGCGCTGTGGTGGTTTGTCCAAGTCGGCGAAGTCGTGCTCGCCGCGCTGCTGGTGACCGGTTGCTGGTGGTTTTTCCAACGCACGCCGTTCATTCGCCGACTCACGACGTTTTCACCTCCTCTCGCCCGCGCTGCCGCTGCCGCAGAACTGATCCGCAGCGCCCGTGCGGGTGCCGACACCGGATCTGCGCTGCACACGTGGACCAGGCTCAGTGGCGATCCCGCGGCGGTGCGCGCTGCGCACGCCACCAGCGGGGGCGATGTCACCACCACGCTGATGTCATTGGGCGTGGTGCCACGAAGGTCTGATGGTGGGCCAGACTGGGATGCGTCTCTCGCCGAGGCGGATCGCACGCGCACGCAGGCCGCGCAGACGTTGGCGCCGTGGCTGATTGCGGTGTTGGTGATGACTGGAATAGATGGATTCTTAACCTGGGAGATGCGGCCGATGGCCGAACTCTCAGGTGGATTCGACGGCTATTTTTCGTCTCAATTCGCAAATAATTTATACACCAAACACATCGTCTTTTTGGCCATGGCCGCTTGCTGGGCGGTCGTTGCCATGCACGTGCTCGTCGCCTTGAGGTCTTTAAGGCAAAGGCTCAGAGGGCCTGCAAGCGACTGGCCAATGGTTGCCGATCGGGTGGCGCGGGCCCTCGACCGGCGAGAAGATCTCGACCAGGTGTTACGCGGCCTGCGTTTGACGGTCGGGCGCCCGATGCGTCGACGCCTGGAGGTCGCGTTGAAGTTGCCGGCAGAAACGCATCCCGGTACCCGCTTGGCCCAGGCCGGCGTGGTTCCGCGATCACTGGCGCGGGGGCTTTCCGCCGCCGATGCGGCTGACCTGCCGATGCTCTTGCGCAGTGCCAGCGAAGTCCGCGATGATCACGGCTTGCACGCCGCGACGAGTCAGGTGTCGACCGTGCTGGTACTCACCTTGGTGCTCGGTTCGATCCAGGCGTACCTACTCAAGGGGATTATTCCCCGGTTCAAAATGATGTTCGATTCCATGCATCAAAACTACTTCGAGATCGCATCATTGACCCTGTGGGCAGTCTCGATTTCCGCCTGCACGGTCGGTGGAATCATCTTCGTTGGAATGGTCGCCGCGTGGGGCGATCGACGGGGTTGGTGGATTGCCGGTGGCGGCTGGTCGCGCTTGGCCTGCGGCCTGGTCGGGCGCCGGATGTTGGCGGCTGGATCTGATGAATCCGCCATCGCGCGCGCGCTCAGCGCGCTTGCCCCGCGGCGGGCCGCACGTCTGACTGGCGCCGGAAATCAGGGCGACCTGCGCGGAGTGCTCGCGGCCGCCGGCTGGCCCGTCGGCTCTGCTGGCGCCCTGGATCAGGCATTGACCGCTGACCTTCATCGGCGCGATCGCCGGCGCGCCCGGATCGCCCTCAGCGCGCGCTTGCTGTTTCCTTTTCTCGTCGGCCTGCCGGTGGGCCTGACCGCGGTCGCGATCAATCTGTCCTTCGTCACGATCGAGAAGTCGGTGCTCGACATCGCCTCGGGAAAAGGCCAAAGCACTCCTGGAATGAGCGGCGGAACGCCCGGCATGGCGTTGATCTTTTGGTGGAGTACTCGTTGCGAGGCCCAGGGCGACGCGGTGGTTGAGGACATGCGTGCAGAAAAGGCGGCTCAGCAGGTTCTGCAAAAAGAACCGTCGCCCAATCATTCGGCAGAGCCCACGCCGCCATCGGTCACCCCATGAGCGACCCCGCCCGCATTCTGGAGGTGTTGCGCGATGCCGCCGCCCGGGGCGATGACCTGAGCGTGGCATTGCGCGCCTGCGGACTACCCGGCGCGGGCACCGCGGCAGACCGGCTCGCCGCTGGAGCAACCCTTCCCGAGGCGGTGGCTGGTCTGGTGCCAGCCCGCATGGCGACCCTGCTCGCCGGCGGGATCCCACCCCTGGCCACGGTCGCAGCCCTGCTCGCCGACGAAGCCTGGCGACACGCCGAGCGCCGCCGGATGATGATCGATCATCTGGCCTACCCCGTGGCCTGCGTCGCGCTGATCGCGCTCATGGCGGTGGTGACGGCGCACGTGCTGCCGCATGGGCAGTGGTACGCACCATTGGTGTCAGCAGCCTGGGCTGTGCCGCCTGCGGCGCTTGCCTTGCTGATGCTGATCGCCCCCTGGCTGCCACGCGCCTGGCACCTGCCCGGCTCCGGCTGGGCCGCGCACCTCGATCACACCAGCCGTTGGGCGCGAGCCGCCCTCGCGGTCCACTGGCGCCTGACCGAAGCCCAAGCCCTCCATCTGCTCGGCACCGACCTCAACGGCCTGGGCGCCGTCCTCGGTTCGCCGGATGCCGAACGTCACTGCCGCCTGCTCGCCGACTGGCATCGCCGCGCAGCCCGGCGCCGTCTGACTCTGACCGCCCTGATCACCGCCGCCCTCATCCTCGCCAGCGGCGGAGGCATAGTCCTCGGCACCGCGCGTTTATGGACAGCGGCGCCTTTGTGAGAAAGAGCGATAAGGCATAATCGGGGGGGTCGAGGATATCTCTATTTTTGATCGAGTGAAAAACCTTATTCCGAAAGTCGTCGAATCCGAAAAAGTGCAATTATATTTGACGGCTGACTTAAGCCATAAGCTTACCTTCGAAGAACACTTAAACCCGTATAGAAGACACGAAAAAAATGATAAAAATGTCCCTTGGCTGCTGTGTTCTGTTTGCTGTGCTTGCGATCGGCTGCAATGGGGACAACCCAAAGCCGATGATGCCAACAATGTCAGCAGTGACTGCCCCCGCAGGTTTTGAATTTCAAGCGAAAGACATTGCTCAAGCGTTAGGGATGAATGGGTTTCTCCTAAAAATTCCGGATACTGATGATGGTAAAGCCAATTATGGATTCACCTTCATTTCTAAAAATGGCGTTCAACCGTGTGGCTCGTCCTCATTCAAAGCGGGTGAGACGGTACGCGTCATTTTTTGGTCTGAGGGTGATTCCATGAAGGTTTCCATGATTGGCCTTTCGCATGCGGTAACCTCGACCATCGATATGACCGACCTTAAAAAGACCGCGTTTATAAAAACGGTTTCTGATCCACACAAAATATACGGTCCGGGCGAAGCCGTCTCGATTTGGTCCGTTGGGAAAACGAGCGACCCCGGCGATGGCATGAAAATCCCGATGCGATCGACAAGTCTGATCTTCACGGTCGTAAAAATGGGCGATGATTCAAAGCTTCAATTTAACAGCCAAGTGGATGATTAAGCAATTTTATACCACTAAATTCCATACTATCTTAACGATATATGGGGTTGCTTCTTCCGTCGGGTGAATCGATGAAACGCCGCGAAATGAATGCACTGGCTCGGTCATTGTGCGAATATCTATTTTCACGAAATAACGATATTAATGGATATTGGGGCATAGGAATGTTGTGCTCGTTGGCGAAAGTCGCAAAAAAATCAACATATTCTTTTAAAATACGACCGGGCAAATCGATTGCCATTTACGGTTGCGAGATTTCAGAGTCTAAGGCCGTAACCGATGAAATTATAAAATATAAGCTGGATACCATTGAGGCTCGAATGTCTTTTTTCGAAGATGGTAGATATCCAAATGGCAATGAAAGATTCACCTGTGCATTGGCCATTGCCGTTACCCAAGAAGGCAGAACGGGAATGTATATGTCGAATATCGATTGTTGGCCTCACGATTCCACGAGGGAATCACGAAGGGTCAAATTTTTAGTGAAAGAAAAAATGGCGAATGCAGCGAATAAAATAATAAAAATATATAAAATTATTGAAAATCGGTTTACTAAATAATAAATTTACTTATTATTTCGCTGTATGTTACATAGGCATTCTGAAATAAATTAATAATATTATTAAAGTGAAATATAAAAATACCTATTACATCTGGCTTGCCTCAGTCGGGCTGACCGTGGCCATCGTCGGCCCGGTGACCGGATACATGTTTAGGTATAGTGATGGTTCAACCATCTGCCGTCGGTGTAGCTATAGGGTGTCGCATGTAACCTATCCGTTCTTGCTTATTTTCCCGATACAAGTCGATTATGTCACAGATGAAGGCGTTTTTGGATGCGCGCATAGCGAACAACAATATTTAACTTTATGACCACTGACTAGCCTAAATCGTTTTCCGATTTTACTGACTCTATAGGGCCAAAGAGGTCCGATGCTAACAAGACTTGTCATATAATCGCAACGAGCTATAGATAAATAATAACACCATCATGTTCGAATCAATTCCCTATTCACTGATAATCATAGCGCAGGGGGTCTGCGTCGTTCATGTCTTAAAGTCGAATCGAGATCATAAGTTCATCTGGCTCATCGTCTGCATTCCGGTGGTGGGGTGTGGAATCTATTTCTTCACTCAGATAATGCCGAATGTGAAGGTTGGAATGCTTCCTGAGCTTGAGATCCCTGTTTTTCAAAAGATGAAAATCGGGAAATGTGAAAAGCAGCTGAAGAATTGTGATTCGCTCGATAACCGGGTCGAATTGGCGGAGCTGTATGCCAGATATGGACGGGAGCGAGAGGCTTTGGAATTGATCAAAGACAGCGTCGTTGGGGTTCACAAAGACAGCCCGTATGTACTTTATACCTACGCTTTGATTCTCTATAAGAACAAGGAATTCGATGGCTCCCTAGAGATCTTGGATCGGTTGGACAAAGCCTCTGCCTCGGTGAGAAAGCGCGAAAAAAAGGTATTGCGCGGCAGGATCTTATCTGACCAAGGGCATCATGAAGTCGCGGAGGAAGCCCTGAGGGATGCCTGCAAAGGATACGACGGTGAAGAAGCCAGGTATTGGTATGCCAATCAGCTCCTTCTCAATGGTAAATTCGATGAGGCGATAAAAATTGCCAATGAAGGAATCGAGTACTTCAAAGATTCAGAATCGTTGTATCGGAGACAGGAAAAACCGTGGTACAAAGGTCTGAAAAATATCAGTGTGCGAGCTAGAGCAGGTAAGGAATCACCTAAAGGTCACGCGTAAAAGGTCACGCGTAAAAGGTGACGTGATTTTCTTTCTCCGATTCACCAGTCGAACGTATTTTTATTTCCAAATTGGTTGAAAGCTTGAACGGGATGAATTTCATCACTGCCCCTCATGCGACGTCACCAATCGATTGCTTAAACGAACTCCTCAACCAACCGCTACCCGCAAGGTCAGCACCGCGCGGACCCCGCCGGCGGGTCCATCGTCAACCGTCAAGTCTCCGCCCTGGGCGCGGGCCAAGCGGCGGCAGAGGGCGAGGCCGAGGCCGACGCCTGGGGCGTCTCCGGCGGCGGCTTCGGCGCTGCGCGCGAAGGGCGTGAACAGCCGGGCGCGGGCGTCGGGAGCCAGGCCGGGGCCGTGATCGCTGAGTGCCAGGGTGACCCGTCGCGCGGTGCTGGTGATGGTCAGGGCAAATGGTGGGCGGCCATATTTGCGCGCGTTGTCAGCGAGATTGGCGAGGATGCGTTCGACTGCTTGCGGGTCGGCGCGGACGGTCAGGGCCGGCAGTGGCGGAATCGCAATTCCAGGAAGCAGCGTTTCGAGATCGCCGAGCAAGCTATCGAGCGTGACCGAACGGGGAGTCGGTGGTCGGCGGCGTTCAAGCCGGGCGTAGTCGAGCACGTTGTCGATCAGATGCGCTAAGCGGGCGGCACCGTCGCGCACGGCGTTGACGGGCGCTGCTCGCCGCACCGGGTCGTTGGCGATGCGCGCATCTGCGAGGAGGTCTCCGTGCAGACGCAGGGCGGTCAACGGCGTGCGCAACTCGTGCGTCACGGCACTGACAAAAGCGGCGCGCCGTTCGGCGAGGCGGGCGGCCGCGGCCATCGCCGCCAGTACCGCCAACAATCCGCCCAATCCGGCGGTCCAGGCTCCGCCGAGCATCCACCACGTCGTCGGCGCCAGCGGTGCGCCCACCGATCCGGCATCGAGCGCCACCGGCAGGCTCGCCAGGCGGTCGCTATCTCCCGGCTCGACTGGTCGCAGACGGGCTGCCGGCAGGAGATCGATGATCGAACTGCGCAGATCGCGGTGCAGCTGGTCCCAGTTGATGCGGGTGCGCGCAGTGCCGCCATGCGTCACCGGCCGATCGATCACCAGATCGTCGCCTGACCAGCGCAGGGTCGGCGCTGTGACGTTCGCGGCGTCGTTGTTGTTGTAGAGAATATTTTGCACGGTGGCCGAATTCGATGCGCGTTGCTGGTAGTCGAGTTTTTTGAAATCGAACGAACTTTTGGCGGGTTGCTCAGCTTGGCGGTCGTAGCCCCCCGAGCTGGCCTCGGCGCTGGCCTCAGCAATTGCCTCAGCAGGCGACGCCTTGGCGCTCACCTTGGCACTCTGCACTGATTCCTGAAATTGCTGACCTGGAACAATCGTGAGTGTCGGTTCGACCAACGTTCGTTCACGGATCGGTGGCTTCGCGGCGGTTCGCCGCCACTGCTCAAGCGGCACCGCGGTTTCGGTCAGGACCAGGGCGGTGGCCTGCGCGTCGAGTCGCCACAGGGCGAGACGTACGGCATTGGCCCGGGTTTCCGCGCGATCCGCCGACACCACTGCCCAGCTCAGTCCGCCGAGGGCGGCAATCACGGCCAAAGCGGCGATCGCCGCGAACACGGCGCGAATCATGCGCGCTCCAGCTGATAGCCGCAGCCGCGCACGGTGCGGATGAGGGACTCGCCGTCTGGGCCGAGCTTTCCGCGCAGGCGGACGATGAGCATGTCGACCGCGCGACTGCTGCGGTCGATGCCGCCGCCATGCGCCAGGGCCGCAAGCAATTCCTCACGCGCGACCGCGCGATCACGGTGCGCCGCGAGCACGCGCAGCACTGCGGCTTCTTGTTCGCTCAGCGCGATGACCGCGCCATGGATACGGGCTTCGCGGCGGCCGAGATCGAATTCGCCTCCGGGCACGATGACGAGTTCCGGCAGGGGGGCGTTGGCCGCGACGCTGCGCCGCAGCACCGCCTCGACGCGCGCCAGCAGCTCGGCGGTGCCGAAGGGTTTCACCACATAATCATCGGCCCCGCCGCGCAGGCCGCGCACCCGATCGGCCTCGGCCCCGCGGGCGGTCATGATGATCACCGGCGTGCGCACCTGCTGTCGACGCAGCTCGGCCAGCAAGTCGAGTCCATCGCCACCGGGCAGCACCAGATCGAGCAGGATCAGATCGTGCTCACCGTGCAGCGCCGCCCGCCGCCCGCTCGCGGCATCGATCGCGGTGGCGATGGTGAACCCTTCGAGTTCAAGGCAGGCGACGACGCCGCTGCGGATCGCGGCGTCGTCTTCAACGACCAGGATGCGGGCAGTGGCCATGGTCGGCAGCATGCCGCTCACGGCGCGATGGTGAAACCAGCAGCCGTGGCTTGGGCCTGCACGGCGACCTTCAATCCGTCACCCAACGTGGTGGCGGTGGGATTCTGCTGCGCCACCCAGGCGCTGCGTTCGTTGTTCAAGGTCGCGATGCGCTGCTGCACGTCCGTGCGCTCGCGGGCTTTTTCATTGACCAACGCTTCGCGTTCCGCCGGTGATTTATCGCGCAATTCGACGGGCAGATCGGCGGCCTTAGCGTTCGTGAGGTCGAGTTTCTTGTCGCTCACCGCATCGATCACGTCCCAACTTTCGTTATTGTAGGTGCCCGAAGCCTTGGCCGCGGCACGACTTGCCAGACTGCCGTTGCTGGCGGCGTTCTGATCCTGAGTGGTCTGGCGTTCAAGGGCCGCCGCGCCCTCGGTTCCGTATCCCATGTAGGTCGCATTGAGCCGGAGATTGAGGGTGCCCAGCTCATCGTCCTGCGGCGCGTGGATCGCGGTGCGCGCATCCTGATTGATGCAGGTGAAAGTCCCACCGCCGGCCTTTGCGGCGGCTTCCCATTGGCCGTTGATGCCATCGCTGCGCGCGCCGCAATGGATGGTGTGCACCGTGATTCCGGCCTCGCGCGCGGCTCCGACGGCCGACTGCCACGATACTGGACCTTGAGTGAATTCCTCGTTGCCGGCGATGACGATCAAACGCAAGGCATTCGGGTCACGCCGCCACGACAATTGGGTCAGCGCTTGGTGGATGACTTGGCCGCAGGCCTCGGTGCCGCCACCGCCGTTGATCGAGAACAACCGCTCAGACACCAGATCCAGATCGCTGGTCAGCGGCACCACCGGCGCGACCAGGGCGGACAGATCGCCGTAATGATAGAGGGCGACTTCAACCCGCGCCCGCCGGCCATCCCGGGTCGTGCGTCCCAGCAGGCCGATCAGCTCCCACAGTTGAGACCGCGCCTGACTGATCAGACCTTCCATGCTGCCGGAATCATCGAGCAGCAATGCGACCTGGATCACCGGGCCATCTTCGTGATGGCGGGCGATGGACTGCGCCGCATCCGCTGCCGACAGCAGCGGGCACGAGGTGACAGGAACAGCGAGCGCGGTCAGCGCAGCGAGGAAGGGCAACAGGCGCATGGCAGTGGTCTCCGCCCGTATCCTGCCGCCCAGCGCGGGGGAATGCGTAACGGTCGTGTAACGCCGACTCTTCCTGATTGATGGTGGCAGAGTCGGTCAGCGCCGGGCGAGCAGCCCGCGCGCATACGACGTGGCTTCGGTCAGGGTGCGGGCGCGCAAAAGATTGGCGCGGGTGTCGTGGCCCAGTTCGTGGCTGTGCCGGCCGCCGACGATCAGGGAGCTGCCGAGGGTCGCCAATTCGTCGGCTAGGCGCAGCAGGGGCTGACGCAGGCTGTTCAATGCCTCGCTCGTGCTCACTGATAGCCAGACGATCTTGGGGCGTTGGCGCAGCGCAGCATTGCGCAAGGCCTCAAGCGGGGTCTGCGGGCCGAGGTTGAAGGTGCGATAGCCGCATTCGCTGAACACGACCGAGGCCATCAGCGATGGAATCAGGTACGGATCGTTGGTTGGCGCGCCGCCTAGCGCCACTGGGGCGTCATCGTGCACGGCCGGCAGATAAGCGTGCAGGTGGTGCAACGCCTGCAGGCACGTGCTGGTCGCCTGATGTTCAATGGCGATGCCTGATTCCGCTTGGCCTTCAGCGTGAAAAAGTTCACCGATGCGCTCCATCACGGCGCGCAACGGTCCATCGCACAGCTGGGCGATCGGCATCCCCGCGGCGTACGCCGAGACCAGCAGGGTGCGCGCCGCGGCGCCATCACCGGCGCGCAGGGCGAGATCCAGGCGCTGCTCGATGGTGGTATCGGAGAGATCATCGAGGGCGGCAAGACCGAGCGGGGTCGGATCGCTGATCGGATGCTGATGATCGCGGATGAAGCGGATGGCCTCGGCGAGCGTCACCCGGCGATGGCCGCCCGTGGTCCGCGCAGCGATCAATTGTCCGCCATCGATCCAGCGTTTGAGCGACGATTCGCTGGCCCCGATGACCTGCGCCAACTGGCGCGGTGACAGGACTTGAGAAGGCGACGAATAGGAGGTTTCCGTGATCATCATAATCGTTCATAACGGTCACAAGTGGTCTTGGCAACCGGGGAATTTACTTTTACTCACGGTAATTTGACCTTGACTTGAATGAATTGGTCGTTTTTAATATCGTTCAAAGGGATGTAACACCATGACCCGCACACTTCTCATTGTCGGCATCATCGCCCTTGGCGCCGTGCTGCTGGTCACCTGTCGCGCCAGTGGTGCAGATGTCCCACCGACCGGGGCCAAGAGCCCGCTTGAATTTACTATCAAGGCCAACGACGGCACCGACCACGCGCTGGCGCAATATCGCGGCAAGGTGCTGCTGCTGGTCAACACCGCCTCAAAGTGCGGTTTCACCAAGCAATACGCTGGTTTGCAGCAGCTCTACACGGCCAAGCAGGCTCAAGGCTTGGTGATCCTCGGCATTCCATCGAATGATTTTCTGAGTCAGGAACCAGGCACCGATGGCGACATCAAGGAATTCTGCCAGCGCAATTTCGGAGTGACTTTTCCATTGATGGCGAAGCTGACGGTCAAAGGCGAGGGCCAGGCCCCGCTGTACCGTTATCTCACGGCGGAAAGTCCCTTTCCCGGCAAGGTATCGTGGAACTTCAACAAGTTCCTGATCGGCCGCGACGGACAGGTTGTTGGCCGTTTCGGTTCCACCACGGCTCCTGATGCGGCTGAATTCCAAGCCGCTATCGATGCTGCGCTGGCCGCTCAAGTGCCTGCCCCAGCAGCGTCTACGACAGGGGACGTAAAATCTTCTGGAACTACGGAAACCAAACACTAAATTCAAGTATCATGCGTATCGCGGTCATCGGTTCTGGAATTGCGGGGATGACCGCCGCTTGGCTCCTCCATCGCGAACATGAGCTGACCGTTTACGAATCCGAGCCACGTATCGGCGGCCACACCAATACGGTCACCGTGAACAAAGGCGGCCGCGAGTGGCCGGTCGATACTGGATTCATCGTCTGCAATGATTGGACGTATCCGAATTTTCTAGGATTGATGCGCGCCATCGGCGTCGAGCTGCAACCGACCACGATGAGCTTCAGCATGCGCGATGAAGCCAGCGGCATCGAATACGGCGGCAGCACGATCAATAGCCTGTTCGCCCAGCGCAGTAATTTCCTGCGCTGGTCATTCGTGCGCATGGTGCGTGAGATCCTGCGCTTCAACCGCGAAGCGCCGGAGTTGCTCAGTGATGCAGGTGACGAGATCGCACTCGGTGATTATCTCTCCAGCCGGGGCTATCATCGCGAATTCATCGAGCACTACCTCGTCCCGATGGGCGGCGCGATCTGGTCGAGTTCGCGCGATGTGATGCTGCGCTTTCCGGCGCGCTTCCTCGTCCGCTTCATGCACAACCACGGAATGCTGTCGGTTGATCAGCGGCCGCAGTGGCGGGTCGTCACCGGCGGTTCGCGGGTTTACGCCGAAGCGTTGACCAAGCCGTACCGCGATCGCATCCGCAAAGGCGATCCGGTCACGGGGGTCGGCCGTCGCGCCGGCAGCGCCTGGGTGCGCACGGCTGCGGGTGAACAGGTGTACGATGCCGTGGTCATGGCCTGCCATGCCGACACCGCGCTTCAGCTCATCGCCGATCCGAGTCAGGCCGAGCGCGACATCCTGGGCTGCTTTCCGTTTCAGGAAAATCTCGCGGTGCTGCACACCGACGAACGTTTCATGCCGCGCGCCAAGCGGGCGTGGAGTGCGTGGAATCACCACGTGCCCAAGGATCCCAGCTTATCCGTCGCGGTGACCTATGACATGAATGCGTTGCAGGGCTTCGCCGATGCGCCGTGCCGCTTTCTAGTGACGCTTAATCCGCATCGCCCCATTCAGGGCGAGACTCTGAAATCGCAAATCTATCATCATCCATTGTTTACTCCTGAGTCGCCGGCGGCGCAGCGCCGTCACGGTGAGATTAACGGCACGAACCACCTCTACTTTGCAGGTGCTTATTGGGGCTATGGCTTTCATGAAGACGGCGTGCGCAGCGCGCTGGCCGCGGTCAAACCGCTGACCTCGGCGACCATTCCATTGACGCTGGACTCGGTCGGCGCGCAGTCCCGGCGGATCGTATGAACAGCGCGGTCGCCGTCGGCAACGTCGTCCATCGGCGGACGTGGCCGGTGCCGCACGTCTTCACCTATCGCACCGGTTGGGTGCTAATCGATACCCGTGAGGCGCAGCAGGTGCTGAACCGCGGGTGGTGGTGCGGTTTCAGGCGGCCGGGGCTGGTGCGTTTCCATCGCCAGGATTTCTTGGCCGGTGCCGATGATCTCGACACCGCCGTCCGCGACCGGGTGCAGGCAGAGCGCGGCGAGCGGCCCACCGGTGCGATCCAGGTGCTGACCAATCTGCGTATGGCCGGTCACTGCTTCAATCCGGTGAGCTTCTACTTCTGCCGCGATGCTGCCGGCGCCGTGCGCCATATCATCGCCGAGATCACCAACACGCCGTGGCGCGAGCGCTTTGCCTATGTGCTGGGCGGTGCCGCAGATCCCGCCGATCAGTATTTCGATTTCGCCAAACGCTTTCACGTCTCGCCGTTCCACCCGATGAACCAGCGCTATTCGTGGCGGTTTCGATTTTCCAATCAAAGCGCGACGGAAGAGGGCGGGATCGTCTCGCCTGCCACCTCGGTGATGATTCACATGGTCAATCATCAAGTCGTTGATGGTCATGAACGACCGATTTTCGAAGCCGCCTTGGCGGTGTCATTGGCGCCGGCCACGCCGGCACGATTGCTGCACCACGTGATCTCGTGGCCGTTCATGACGGTGCGGATCCTGTGGGGGATCTATTTTCAAGCCTTGCGGCTGAAACTGAAACGCGTCCCGTTTTTCGATCATTCTCCTGTCATCGCTCGGAGTATTTCATGACCGATATCAATCTGTCCGGTTCAATAATCCAGTCGGCTCTCCATCAAGCGCAACAGCAACAAGCCAGGAAGCTGCAAGCGACCCACCAGCAAGCGGTGCTGCTGCGTGCGGCGCCAGCGGTGCCCAGTCTGGGACTGCCACTGCCGCAGCGCCTGGTGCGCAGCATCGTGCTCAAGCGCCTGCAGGCGCTCGATCTGCCGCTGGAGATGCACGAATACGGCCAGCCGGTGCTGACCAGCACCTTTCCGGTGCCCTGCCGGGTTGAGATTCTCGACCCGCGCTTCTGGGCCGCGATCGCACTCGATGGCTCCAACGGGGCCGGCGATGCCTACGGCGAAGGCTGGTGGACCACCGACGATCTCACCGGCCTGGTGCGTATGCTCGCGCGGCACGCCGATGCGTTGACCCGCCTCGATGGTGGTCTCGGCAAATTCCTCATGCCATTGTTTCGCTTCGCCAATCGCGCGCGTCGCAACACCAAAGACGGCGCCCGCGAAAACATCCACGCTCATTACGATCTGGGAAATGCGTTCTTCAAACGCTGGCTCGATCCGACGATGACGTATTCCAGCGCCTGGTTCACCCATCCGACAATGCCGTTGGCCGAGGCCCAAGTGGTCAAGATCGAACGTCTGCTGGATCGGGTGGAACTGAAAGCCGGTGAGCATCTGGTCGAGATCGGCACCGGTTGGGGCGAACTGGCCCTGCGCGCCGCGGCGCGCGGCGCGCGCGTGACCACGGTCACGATCAGTCACGAACAGCATCGCCTAGCGACGGAGCGGGTCGCTGCGGCTGGCTTCAGTGCGCAGGTCGAAGTTCGCTTATGCGATTACCGCGATCTGACCGGCACCTACGACAAGCTGGTGTCGGTGGAAATGATCGAAGCGGTCGGCCGGGAATTCTATCCGACCTACTTCAGGACCCTGGCCACCTTGCTGCGTCCCGGTGGGTTGGCGGCGATCCAGG
>JANYGY010000019.1 GCA_025362255.1 Planctomycetales bacterium | reverse complement strand
AGCGCGGGCGGCGAGTGATGGGCTGTCATTATCCTCTGCGGTGCGGCTGTTGTTGGCGAGCTACGCGACCGGCCGCATCGCCATCCTGGCAGCACCCGCAGACGGCGTGACCGTGGGATCGGTTGAAGACGTGCCCATGTCCCCTGCCACCCAGAAACTGGCGAAACAGGCTTTCGCAGCCGCAAAAAAGCATGCTTAACGGTAGGCTGTTTATTCCGCACCGCGCCGCAAAGCGCGAATTGACCAATCGCTCCGCACGGGACGAAATCATCTCCGCGTGGCGCAAAAACCTATTTGCGAGATTACCTGCAAAGGGCGTCAGTGGTTGCCGGCTCATCAAGGCCTATCTGACCACCGCACGCGGACCGCGGCGGACGCTCTACTTGGTCGAAGATGCCTCGGGTGACACCATCTTTCTGTTCCATCGACCAAAGGGTGATCCGATTGGCGATAACATGGCCAACGCCAACCCCGCATTCGAAAGCGCCCTCGATAAGGCAATTCGTGCGGCCACCGAAGATATCCAGGCAGGTCGAGTCGACGTGATCGAACGGTAACCCCCTGCTTCACCCTCAGCGAGCCAGCTCAGCCTGCAGAGCAGCTGCCAAGTGTTCGCGGGCGGCGCCGACGGGGCCTTCGGCGAAGACCTGATCGCCGATGCGGAATGCCTCTACGGCGGGGCCGGCCCAGCGTTCGACATCGAGGACCACCCAGCCCTGGTTGGCGGCGGCTCGCTGCATCTGGTCGCGTCGTTCCACCGCGAGCTTGCGCGCTGGTTCGCGGTCGTCGATCGGGGCCGGGGGCAGCACCAGGATCAGTCGGGGAAAGATCGCGAGGGCTTCGCAGCGGGTGCGCACGACTCCAAAAAAACGTTCTTCTTCGGGCGTCCAGGTGTTGTGCAGCAACGACCGGTTGCCGGGGCTCCAGACGATCGACCGGGGACCGGCGGTGAGGGGCGCGGGCTGCCACGAGGCCATGTCGTGAGCCAGCGCCACCATCTGCGCGTGCCAGGGCGCACGGTCGTCATTGGCTTCGCAGATTCGCGCGTCCAGCCCGGTGAACGCCGATTGGCCCAGGCCGCTGAGCAGATCCCCAACGACCACGGCTTTGCCGGAGGGCCGCGGTTTATTGATCGCCGATAGCAAAGCCCATTTGCGCTCCTGACTGGCGTCCCGGCGGTGATCCAGCAACACCAGGGGCAGGCCGGCAGCATCGATCGGGAATCCGTCGCGCATCCCGGCCAGCGGCCACGCATCAGCGGCAGCCACGATGCGCAGGCTCAAAGCCACCGTGGGCGTGCCGACGATGGTCAGGTCGGCGATGTGGGTCCCCACTGCCTCGGGTAGCGGCAGCAGACCGCTGATCCGTTCAAGATCGGTGGGCAGGGTGAATGGGAGCGGTTTTTCACCGCGCCAGCCGATGGTGCCGGCGATTCCTGGCTGACGCACGGGCAGGGCGAACGCCACGTTGCGTTGCTCGCCGGCATACATCACCGCTGGCCAATGGGTGAAAGCCGGCGCGGGCCAGATCCGCACCCCGCTGACGGTCGAGGGGCTCGGGGGAACCTCAGCGCCCCAGCCGCAACCCCCACCGGTGAGGAGGTCGAGTGAGCTGAAGCAGCCGAGAAAACCGAGGCTGAACAGGAAGCGTTGGATCAGGTGCATGGATACTTGAGGTGGAAACAGATACGGAATCTGATCGGGGACGTTGAGATATCGTGATTGGGCGGCGAACGCCATGCCTGCTTGTGGCTGCCCCTTGCGACCAGCGCAAGGCGCCAAATATGGCCGATCAATGCTCGACTGGCTGCGTTTGATCAGGGCTTCGGGACTGGCGACCATCGCTTCGAACTCACTCGCTGCGGTGCTCACGGCTTTTTATGCCGGTGAAGGCGATCGCATCGTGTGGCTGATGTTGCGCCTCAAGCACAATGGCGCTCAGACGTTGTGGATCATCCTCGCGAGTTTTCTGCTCTACGCGTCAGGCATGCTGTGGAATGACCTCATCGACGTCGATCGCGATCGCACGGGCAATCCCCGGCGGCCATTACCGGACGGGCGCATCGGGCTGACCCCGGCGTGGGTGGTGGGCGTGCTGGCGATGGGTGGGGCGATGTTCGCCGCGTCGCACGTCGACTATGGATTCTTTCTCGCCGGCGTGGTCCTCAGTCTGGCGATGCTCTATAATCTCGTCGCCAAATCACTGCCCTGGCTGGGCAGTGCGGTGATGGGCCTGGTGCGTGCCAGCCATGCCTGCTTTGCCCTGTTGCTGCTCGGGCCGGATTATGTGCAGATGGTGCTGACCCCGACGGGCGCCACTGCGGCAAATACGGCCACCAACGGCACCACCCACGCCCCCTTCGTCTACCCGGTGATCATCGGCATCTACATCTTCGGCCTGACCCTGGTATCCGAATTCGAAGAACGTCAGCGCCGCGGCTCGCGCCTGGGCTTCATCGTCGGGGGGGTGGCGATGGCGTTCGCCTTGTTGGCAGCGCTCGGCGGACTCGCCGGCGCCGACTGGCTGCCGCATCTCCTCCATGCCGGCGGACCGTGGCCCGGGGCGGCGGTGTTGTCGGTGCTGTTCGCGTTGGGCTGCGCGGCGTTGCTCGCCTGGAATGTTTTCAGCGTCTGGGTCGAGGCCCTGCGCAATGCGCGTTGCGCCCTGGTCGGACGCGTGGTGATCGCCGGTCTCGGAGGGATGATCCTGCTCGATGCGGTGATCGCGACGGCGGCGCATCCGCTTGGTGGCTTGATGTGCGCCGCTTTCTATCCGGTGTTCATCGTCATGGGCCGCATGATCCGTATGGGCTGAATGCCTGCGAGCTTGTCGGAGAAGATTCCGCCAAGCCGTCTTTGTCAAAACTTCGGCGGATCTTCATAATCAGGTCGATGCTCTGGCCATGGCCATCATGCAAGGGGATCTGTCTGAGTACGCCTTACCAGATCTCCTGATGTTCTTGCAAGGCATGCGCAAACATGGCCAATTGATTGTCGAGCACGCCCATACGCGAATTTCCGCCGGCGTGTTTTTCGACCGAGGTGAAGTCGTCCATGCCTATTGCCCTCCGCGTGAAGGCGTGCCGGCGATTCATCAATTGTTGCGCTGGGAGGAAGGCCGCTTCGCGTTCCTCAAGGGCGCGACCCATCGCGAACGCACGATCGATATCGACCTCCACAACCTGCTGTTGGATGGATTGCGCCAGATCGATGAGCAGAAAGTCATCGAAGAGCGCCTGCCGCCGACCAATACCGTGCTGCATGTCCAGCGCGATTCGACCGCGGTCGAGGATGTCCGCCTCACCCAAGGTGAATGGCGGCTGCTGTCGCTGATCAACGGCCGGCGTTCGCTGCAAGAAATCATCGAAATGTCGGGTCGCGAAGAAATGGATTCGCAACGCCTGGTCTACAGCCTGATCAGCAGCGGACTGATCCTGACCAACCATGATGATTCGTATCTCGCGGCGATCATCGCCGAGCGTATCCCCGCCGCCGCCGCCGCGCACACCCGGGCCAGCCCGCCGACCTTGCTGGCGAATCTGCTGATCAAGCACCTCGACGGGCGGGCTGATCTGCGGCAGGTGAGGTATCAGCTCAACTGCCATGAATCCGAATTGGTCGAGGAATTCAATCTGCTGAAGCGCACCGGCTGGGTGCGGATCGTCAGCGGCCATGATGTGTACGAACGGTTCTTCAGATAGGCAGCCATGGAAGCCCTCCCCTCATTCTTGTGCCTGTTCGACTGCGAAGAATCCCGCCAGGCGAGTTGTTTCAGCGGCAACGACGCGATCTGGACCGACCGCACCGATCATGGTCGCTGCCGGTACCTGTCCGTCCTCACGGATCAGGACGAGCCTGATTCGGGATTCATGCGGGCGATGGCCGCAGTGGTGATCGTCCGGCCCGAGGCCCTCGCCGGTGAAGCAGGCGAGCGGCTGCGCCTGTGGCTGTCCGCCTTGGAAGACCATCAGGTCCCGGTCGACCTGCTGAGCATCGACGCGCCGGTGACGTTTTATGCTTGGCTCAATCAAAATGCGCCTCGGATGCTGCGCTGCTTTCGCCAAGATGGCGAGGTCATGCCGGAGTTGCCCTCATGGTGGCGCCGACACGCGGAGCATCATCTCGCCAATCCCGGCAGTCACGGCACCGCCGAAGATGACCACTCGACCGGCACTTTTTCCGTCGAAGTGATTCAAAGGTATCTGGCGAAACGTCACGAACGACGGTGAAATCCCGCGACGTCTGAGCCAACTCCTGGCCGCGCACCCATTCATGGGGTACACTGGCGGGAATCATGGCCCACCCACCGCCGCCTGTGCTCGATCGGATCGGCCCCTACCGCATCACCGGCCGCCTGGGGTCAGGCGGCATGGGCACGGTCTATCAGGCGATCCAAGAATCATTGAGTCGGCCGGTAGCGTTGAAGGTGGTCAATCAGGCGTCCGCTGCAGATCCGCTGTTTCGCGAGCGTTTCCTGCGCGAAGCGCGGGCGATGGCCCAGATTCAAAGCCCCTATGTCGTCGGCTGCTTTGATGCCGGACTTGCTGATGGCCAACTGTACATGGCCCTGGAACTGGTCAGCGGCGGCGACCTGCTGGGACTGATGGGGCGCAAGGGCGGCGCTCTTGGCGAATCGCTCGCGCTGGCCCTGATGCGCGACTGCCTTGAGGGTCTCGAAGCGCTAGAAGCCGCCCGCCTGGTGCATCGCGATCTGAAGCCCGCAAATATCTTCGTCAGCAATCAGGGCCGGGCGAAACTCGCGGATCTCGGGCTGGCGCGCACCGTCAAACAGGCCGATGGCGACCGCACGACGATGGCCGGGATGATCATGGGCACGCCGGCCTACATCAGCCCCGAACAGGCCCGCGGTGAAGACGACCTCGATGTCCGGGCGGATCTGTATTCGCTGGGCGCCACGCTGTTCCATTTGCTGACCGGCCACACGCCATTCCCGGCAAACGACCCGCTGGCGACGTTGGTGCGCGTACTCAACGATCCCCTGCCCGACCCCCGCGCCCTGCGCCCGGACCTCAGCGAACCCGCGGCGGCATTCGTGACCCGGCTGCTGGCAAAAGAACGCACCAAGCGCCCACCATCGGCGCGCGCAGCGCGAGAACTGCTGGAAGAACTACTGCGGGGACGGGCCGCACGAAATGCCCGGGACGACCGCACGCCACAGGCGACGGCAGTGCTGCCTGACGGTCCACAGGTGACGTTGGAGCGCCGGCAACCGGCACGTTTCACCTCCCCCACGACCGGGCCGGATCACGCCTCCAAACAGGCGACCGAGCGCACTCCTTTGGCGTCGCCAGAGCTGAGATCGCCCGATCAAGTCGCGCAGCCTTCTCCTTCAACTTCTCCTTCGACTTCTGCCACGGCATCGCGGCCGACCACCAGCTGCGCCCTGAGTTTCAATCCAGCGCAATTGCAGCAGTTGGCCAAACGGATCGTGGTCGATCGCGATGGGCTGCGCGCCTCCTTGGCGTTGGCGCCGGGGGCGTGTTTTCCACGCGCGCTGCTCGATCAATTGTTGACGGTATCGAGCATCACCTACGGCCTGATCGAAGCGAATCTGTGCGCTGCGGGCAAACCTGCGGAATTGCCCCGGCGGATCACCTTGGCCAAGGGCGACGCGCCGACGCCGGATTCGTTTGGCACCGACGTACGCGGCGTCCAGCAGCCTGCCGTCGAGCAGATCGTGACCATCCGCGTCGCCGACGACGGCATGCAGGCAGCCGCGCTGTATCGCCCGAGCAAGCCACCCAGCGAAGCCGAGGTCCGCGCGGCGTTGGCCGCCGCGGGAATCTGCGCCGGGCTTGAGACCTCCGCCCTCAAACGATTTTCGACCAAACCCCCTTCAGGTGGAAAATTGGTGGTCGCTAAAGGACTGCCCGCATTGCCTCCCACCGACGCCGGCTGGTTGCTGACGGTCGGCCCGGCCGGCGATCTGGGCCTCTGCCGGGTCGAACCCGGTACCGAACTCGCGACGTGGCGCGAAAGCAGCAGCGGCACCGCTGGCCACGATGTCCGCGGACGCCAGATCCCGGTCGGGGAACCGCGCGAACCGGACGCCGACACGCTGGTCGGCAATGGCGTTGCCACCGGTCGGACGCGTGATGGCGACTTGTGCCTGCGCGCGACCCGCGAGGGCGTAGTGCAGCGCCAAGCGGATGGCCTGGTGCGGGTGGTCGGGATGGTCGAAATCACCGGTGACCTCGATGCGTCGAATCCGATCGCCACCGAAGACGTGGTTATCGTGCGCGGCAGCGTGCTGGCCGGCGCATCGCTGGCGTCGACCAGCGACATCGTGGTTTTGGGCGATGTCGCCGACGCCAGCATCAGCGCCGGCGGAGACATCGAAATACGAGGCACGATCAGTCCCGGCCAGGAGCTGCGCGCCGCCGGCACCCTGATCGCGGTCGATGCCAGCGAGCGCCGGATCCTGGCCGGCAACATCCGCATCAGCGGCACCTTGACCAATTGCGAGATGACCGCGACCGGCGGCATCACTGCCAACAACGTCATCGGCGGCGCCCTGGCAGCTGGTGGCGACATCACCGTCGCCACCGTCGGCAACACTGACGGTTCGCCGACCGTTTTATGGGCCGGACATCATCTCAGCCTCGAACGGCACTCGGAATTGATCCGCTTGAATGAAGCCCGCCACGAGGCCAAGCGTCATCGCCTGATTCAAGAAGGTACCGCGCTGACCATCGAGCAAGATGATCTCGCAAAACGCACCGAGCGGCTATCCAGCGCTCAGTACGTCGCGGGCAACGCCTTGAACGGTGCCACCGAACGCCTGGCCGATCTCGAACGCCAGCGCCAGACCCTGCGCGATCAGGCCGAGACCGAACGTCACGAACTGGTCCGCAGCCGCAGCCAGCGCCGGGAACTTGACCAGCAGACCGGCGCCGCCCGGATCACCGTCGGCAGCGTGGCCTATGACGGCGTCACCGTGCGGGTTGGCAATCGCGAAGCCCACTTGTTGAGCGAACCGGCCATCCGCCCGGTTTTTTCAGGTTAGTCGCCGAGTTTCAGGCGGATTCAGCCGTCAGATCAACCGTGATGACCTTGCCATCGATGCTGACCTTGTCGCCGGCGTGCAGCTTGCGACCCGGGCGGTCTTCGGCGGTACCATTGACCGTGATGCCACCTTTGCGGATCGCCTGTTTGGCGGCGCCGCCCGTCGGTGCGAGACTGAGCTTTTTGAGCAGTTGAGCGAGCGTGATGTAGAGCTGGCCGTTGCCGTCGCGTTGCGGCACAGGTGCGGGGACCGCCACCGGCTCAACAATCGCTCCTCCAGCACCGAGAGCACCTCCAGCACCAAGAGCACCCGGGCCCGGATCCTTGACCACCGGCTTGCCGAGTTTGGGCGAAGCCGCCAAGCGCGCCTTGGCCAACGCCAGTGGGTTGTGGGTGAAGGATTTGAATTCAGGTGGCCGCGTACGGCGGCGATCAGGTCCAGGCATCGAGGTATCCTTTGATGGGCAGCCAGGATTCACGGGGCACGTGGCCACCCATGACCTGGACTACGGCGGCGCCGGCCTTGGCCGCAAGAATGCCGCATTGGTCGAGCGACAATCCACGGAGAT
>JANYGY010000229.1 GCA_025362255.1 Planctomycetales bacterium | reverse complement strand
GGCTGGCTTGGTCTCGGATGGCATGCTCGGCGTTGTCGGAATGTCCGAATAGCGCTGCTATTCGGCGCATCCCTCCGCCTTGATCCTGCCATCCGATCCACATCGCCATCCTCGGTCGCCTATCTCCGACAGGCTCCCAGGTGTCATACCCGCTCGAAGACCACCTGGACGCGTTCAGGGTCGCCATCCTCAAGCGTGACCCAGCGCTGGGACAGGGCACGGAAACCCAGGTGCTTGCACGAAACCAACGCTTTTTGCTCTTCTTCGCCCGGATAATTGGGGCCCTTGAAGACGATCAGGTGGCCGGATTTCTGGAGGAGCGGGGCGGCCTCGGCGAGGACCTCGTTGCACGCGGCCATCGCCCGCGAGACGACCAGCTGGCAGGCGCGCATGAGGGTGGGTTCGCGGACGGCTTCGGCGCCGCGCAGATGGTGGGCGGTGACCCGGCTGTCGCGCGACGCACTGAACTGCTTGAGCAGGCCGGCCGCGGCGGCGAGGAATTCGACCTTTTTCTTGCGCGCATCGATCAGGCACCAGCGCACCTGGGGATACCACAACGCCAACGGCAGACCGGGATATCCTCCGCCAGAGCCGAGGTCAGCGCAGGCCGCGCCTTGCGACAGATGCTTCAGGCGGCCATCGCCGATCAGCGACAGGCTGTCGAGCACGTGATGCTTGAGGTAGTCGCGCGGGGCGGTGAGCGTGGTCAGGTTGAGCCACCGATTCACCCCGATGAGGTGGCCGTACAGCGCTTCGAGCGCAGGGCGCTTGGCGTCAGGGTCGGGAATCGCCAGAGCCGTGCAGCGGCCGCTGAACCACGCCCAATCGTCGGCGGAAAACGCCACCGGGGGATGCAAGGCGGGGTCGAAAGAGCCGAGCGCCGGGTCGGCGGGATCGGCAGCGTCACGTTTGGGCATGCGCAAGTGTGTGCCGTTGCCCCGCGCGCGCCACGCTGCGCGCCTCACGCCGCCTGCCTCACGACCGAGCACTCACCCGCTGCGGTTCGTAGCGCGAGCGGCGCGACCTGCATACTCGCGCCCGTGGACTACCTCGTCATCGCCCGAAAATATCGCCCGCAAACCTTTGCTGATGTCTCCGGCCAGGATGTCGTGGCGCGAACATTGACCAATGCGATCACCTCCAACCGGGTGGCGCACGCCTATCTGTTCACCGGTCCGAGAGGTGTCGGCAAAACCTCGATGGCGCGGATCCTGGCCAAGGCCCTGACCTGCGTCGATGGCCCGACCGTGACCCCCTGCGGAATCTGCGAAAACTGCCAGATGATCGCTGATTCGCGGCATCCCGACGTGGTCGAGATTGATGCGGCGCGCTTCAGCGGGGTCGATGCGATCCGCGAATTATCAGACACCGCCAGTTTTTCGCCGGCGCTCGCCCGCCTGCGGATCTACATCCTGGACGAGGTCCACATGCTGTCGACGGCGGCGTGGAACGCGCTGCTCAAGCTGCTGGAAGAACCGCCGGCCCATGTTCGTTTCATCTTTGCGACGACTGAAGTCGAAAAAGTTTTGCCGACCGTGCTGTCGCGGTGCCAGCGTTTCGATTTCCGAGCCATCGGCCTGGAGGACATCGTCACCCGCCTGCGCGCCATCGCACTCAAAGAGCAGGCGACGCTGTCGGATGCGGTACTCTATCGCATCGCGCGCGCGGCCGGGGGCGGCATGCGAGACGCGCAGACCTTGCTCGATCAATTGATCGCCGTCACGGACGGCACCACCGCCAACGGAATTGACGAGGCCGATCTCAATCTGCTGCTCGGTGCCGCGCGCGGCCAGGATCTGGCGACGCTGGTCAGCCATTGGCTGGCGGGCGAGGCCGGTGCCGCGCTGGAAATGCTCGAGCACACCAGCGCGGCGGGCGTCGCGCCGGCGACGTTGTTAGATCAGCTGGTCGACCACGTGCGCGCGATGCTGCTGTTTCAGGCATGCGGCAAGGAATCGGCGGTGCTCCGTCGCTTGGGCGCCGATCTGGTGGCGGTGGCGGCCCATGCAGCGGCGTGCACTCCTGAAAAAACCATGCGCATCTGCCAGTTGCTGATTGGCTCGCAGCAGGCCATGCGCCAGGGCGTGGATCCACGACTGCAGCTGGAGCTGGTGTCGGTGCGCATCGCCGGCCTTGGACAGCTGGTCGATGTCGAAAATCTGCTGCGTCGAATAGAACGCCTGGAGCCGACCCCCGCAGCCGCGCCACCGCGCCCTTAGCCGGGTCGGCCGTGACGGGAACCCCGTCGGCCCGGATCGAACGTCCCACTTCTTCATTTGCTCAAGAGCCACCTGTTTCAGCGGCACCTGCTTCAGCGGCACCTGCGCGGGCTGCTTCAGCGCCGGCACGCAGTGGCGACTCGGCTGCCGTCCAGGCGACTCTTGGTCAGGCTGGCAATTCGAAATTATCCCTCGCGACGATCAGCGAGCGCTGGAGCGAACTGCCGCGTCAGATGCTGCAAAGCGGCCTGCCGTTGGTCGCCGCGGCCTTGAGCGACAGCACGCCGACCGCGCTGGTGGCGGATGCGTTGACATTGCTGACGCCGCCCGGGCGGGTGGCGGTGTTGACTGATCCTGAGCAGCAACGCCTGATCGTCAGTGGATGCATCGCAGTGTTCGGCCAGCGTTTGCGTCTGGTGATCCGCGCCGGGGCCTCCTCGGCAGGCAATAATGGGCAGCCGGCGGTCACGGATGAGCGGCAGCGCCGTTATCAAGCAGCGCAGGAGCACCCGGTGGTCAAAGAACTCATGCAACGTTTCTCGGCGGAGCTGGTCGAACGCGAGCTGGTCGATCTCGAGACCTGGCTGGCGCGGGTGGCTGCCGAGCGCGATCAGGCGCCGCGCCGACGTCTGCAAGGCGACGTGCGCAGCGGATACCTGGCAGGCGCCCACGAGACCCTCGGCGATGGCTGAGCGTCGCCCATTGGTGGATGCGATGGTCGCCCCCGGTGCGCGCATCGGGCCGTATGAAGTCATGCGCCGCATCGGCAGCGGCGGCATGGGCACCGTGTATCTGTGCAAAGCGGTGGAATCCTGCCCGGTGGCGATCGGCAAGCTCGTCGCCGTCAAAGTGCTGCGCAGCAGCGACGCCGATGAACGCAAACGTTTTGAGCGCGAGAGCCGCTATCTGCAGACGCTGCAGCATCCCGGAATCGTGCGCGTGCTCGACACCGGCGAAGATCGCGAGCGGCTTTATCTGGTGATGCCGCTGATCGATGGCAAACGCCTCGATGATCTGGTCGGACCGAAAAAGGAGCCGCTGGCGATTGAAAAAGCGTGCGACTGGATGGTCCAGGGTTTGGAGGCGCTGCACACCGCGCACCTCGCCGGAATCCTCCATCGCGACATCAAACCCGGCAATCTGATGCAGGACAAGGATGGCCGGATCAAGCTGCTCGATTTCGGTCTGGCCAGTGCGCCGGATTACGAATCGCGGCTGACCCGCGATGGGGATGTGGTCGGCACGCCGGCGTACATGGCACCCGAGCAGGCGGCCGGGCGGCGTGAGGAAATCAGCCGCCGCAGCGACATCTACGGCATGGGCGCCTGCCTGTACGAACTGCTCACCGGCCGCCAGCCGTACGAAGCCGACAACGCGATGGCGACGCTGCGCGCAATCATCGACGAGCCGCTGCCGTCGCCGGCAAAATTCCGCACCGACCTGCCGCGCGATGTCGAGACGATCGTGCTGGTGGCGATGGCCAAGGACCCGCGCGATCGCTATCGCTCGGCCGAAGAGATGGCCGGCGATCTGCGTCGGGTGCGCAATGGCACCAAGATTCGCGCCAAACGGATCTCGACCTCGATCCACGCCTGGCGTTCGCTGGTGCGCAATCGCAAGACTGTCGCCGCCATCGCGCTGGTGGTGTTCGCGGTCGGCGTCGGCGCGACGTTCGTGACGTTGCGCGCTCTCAAGCACGTTGGCGAACGCACCCAGGCCATCGAACAGGCGACCGCCAACGCCTGGGCCCTGGCGTGGGTGTTTCCAGCGCAGACTCCAGCGACCGAGTCCGAAGATGCCGGCAAAGACTTAGGCAAAGATGCCGGCAAAGATGCAGGCAAGGATGCAGGCAAGAACCCTGCCCGGCCGGCCAGCACGTTGGGGTGGACTGATCACCCGCCGTTCGGCCCCGGAGCGCAGATCGCGGCGCTACCGGCCGTCGATGGCGCCGTGCGCCTAGCCGCCACGGTCACCCTCGGCAACGCCCCGGTGACCGATCCCAGCGCCTCGGGCAAGGGCACCACCGCGGCTGAGCTGCTGATCAACGACCGCGACATCGGCGATGGCTATCGTCTGCGCCTGACGCTGGGCGTGGTGACCGATGAGCTGGCGCTGTGGCGCGAAGACCGCGCGGTGGCATCACGTGATCTCGGCCAGCTGCCGCGGGGCGTGCCGTTGGATCTGCAACTCGAGCACCTCGACGGGGCGCTGACCGCGACGTTGGCCTATGTGCCGGCGGCTGGCGGCGAACGCCACCAGACCACCTTCACCTTTCTCGATCTCGCGCCGCTGCAGGGTCCCGACGCGAACGGCGTCTACCTGATGCGCGACCGCGCGCTGGTCGAAATCAGCGCGGTGCACCTTGAGCGCCAACGTTCGGGCGAACTGGTGTCTGCCCTGGCGACCGCCGATGCGTTTCGCCAAGACAAGCGATTTGCCCGGGCTCAGCAGCTTTATCAGGCATTTTTACGCGATCATCCGGACTCGCCGCAAGCCAAGGACGCCCGCCTGCGTCTGGGTCTGTGCCAAGAAGGGCTCGACGACATCGCCGGTGCGTTGGCCACCTTCATCGCCGTCGCCGAGGAGAATCGCGATTCGCCGCGGTATGTGCTCGTGGCGACGTTTCACGCCTGGGCGAGCGCCCTGCGCCTGGGGCGCTACGCCGAGGCCGAACGCTATTTCGAGTCCATCCGACGCAGCTACGACCTGCCGACCCTGGCCGCCGCGATTCCCGAATCGACCCTGAAAGATCTGCGCCAGGACTACGCCAACCGCGCCCTCAGCTTGGCCGCGCAGGATCCCGAACGGGCGGTCTTTCTAGCCCTGACCGCCTCGGAAATCGCCGGGTATCTTGGGGAAACCACCAAGGTTGCTGACGGCATGCTGCTCGCCGGCGATCTGCTGTTGGCCCTCGGTCGGCCTGAGGTCGCGCGCGAGACTTTCCTGCGTGCGGTCAGTGATCTGCGCCTGGAGCCGAGCAAACGCCTGCAAGGGCTGGTGCGCGTGGCGCACGCCGAACGCCTGCTCGGAACGCTCGAACGTTCGGCGGACACCTACCGCAAAGCCCTCGACCTGGCGCCCCCAGGCGAACGCGGCCGGATCCGCTTGTGGCTCGGCGACCTCGCTGCCGAAGCCTATGACCCCACCCTCGCCCAGGCCACCTGGCGCGAACGCGAAACCGCGACCGACCCGGTCACCGCCAATCTCCTGCGACGCCTGTCAGAAAATCAAAAGCCGATCCGTGACGCCGAACCCGCAGCCAAGGATCCAGACGCGGCCTACATCAACGCCCGCCTGCTGCTGATGATCGGCGATTATCGCGGGGCCCAGGAATGGATGTCCCGCGCCGCCGCCCAAACCCCGTCCTGGCGCTGGCCCGCGCCGCTGGCGAAGGCCCTCCTCGCCCGGATGCAAACCGAGACCCCGATGCGCAGAAAAAACCAGCCATCGGAACCGTGAGTTGCTCCAAAACCTTGATTTCTCCAAACCGAATCAAAGTGGTAAATCCCACATTCAAAGACATACGCATATTATTGAGACTCATATGCGCATGTCCTTTTCTAAAATCCATCGACTTTTACCGGCCCATTGTGTCTCCTTTGTTGGCACGACCTAATGAATGGACTGCACCCTCCAAGACCCAATTTGAGAGAGCTCAAGGTGACCCCCTTCGATGTAATAATAGTAATAATAGTTAGTAATTTCAGCATTCACCCCGACACACTGAACTATAAGATTATATTCCATTGGGATCCCAACTGAGACAACAAGATCGCCCTTAGAGACCTTGTGGAGATTGGTAATCAGAACAGAGCGCGGGATATTTTCAAATTTTGATGTAACAATTAATGATTTAAGCTTTACATCAAACAACGACCTGTCGAATTCAATACCTTCATCTATCATCAAGATCATACCGGCAATCGCCGGGGTCCTAGATATCAAGGTGAAACCATCAGCTTCGCTACCTGTTATCTCAAGAGCCTCTTCTTGCTCACTAAGGCCAACAACAATTGCGAGAAATGCGTAATTTCCTAAGTCACAATATGAATCGACATTGGCTGAAATTACAGAAGAGACGCCCGCTTGCTTCTTGGCGAACAATACCACTGCAGAATCGCTATTCTCAGCCGTAAGCAAGGTTACGACAGGAG
>JANYGY010000192.1 GCA_025362255.1 Planctomycetales bacterium | reverse complement strand
AATTCCGACAGCGGAAGCAGGTCCATGACCTGTGCGAATACCAACCGACCAACATGCATGCCGCCCCCAGTCAAGGGGCAGACTTAGCCCCGGAAGGGCATTCTAAATCGAAATCGATTCAGCCCAGCATGCTGCATTTGCTCGGTGGATACCGTGCGATCGATAGCAGCCTTAACTTCCTGACCGGACAGCAGTGATCTTAATATTATCCTCTCAGATTAAATCCATCTTGATTCGATCATTTTTATAGGGTTCAACTCATGTGCGATAAGGATCGCATAATTTGACACTCGCCTCACACATTTTATCTCGAACTTTTTCAAAATTTCTTAGTGGTCCAGAGTAAGCGCTCATCCCTGTTCGTTTTTGGCTTTCAAACGAGGCTGCCATGATGGCCTGGACAACGAGGATAATGTCTCTTTTTGATACGTGTCGAATAACGATTTCCCCGATGACGAAGTCGATCGCTTATAGGCAATTGCGCCTCATAGGAGAATCCAACTGCGTGCTGCCTTAACCGACTGAAACCTACCAGCCTGTAGACCTATTTTAATCGAACCTTAATATTTTTGAATGGTTCCATGGCAGTCTGACGTAGGTGATACAAGGACTACCTCACCCGTCGCGGTCTTTTTAGCGCGTTTGCTCAGCGAATGGGCTCGGGATGCGGTGTTGGTGATCGTGGTGATCATCGCCCTGATCGCGGCGCGTGGTGGGTTGATGATGTCGCTGTGGGCGTATGCCGGGCCGCGAGCAGATGGGTGGGGCGTGGTGGTGGCGTTGATCCGGGGATTTCCATTCGACTGCCGGACCGGCGTTATCTTGTGCCTGCCGACGTTGGTCTTCAGTTTGCCGGTGGGCTGGCGCGCGGATGCTTATTCACGGGCACGACCGCTGCTGCGTTACCTCATGGGTACGGTGGTGCTGAGTGGGATTTTCCTGCTGACCGTCATCGATCATTTTTATTTTCGCGAATACGCCAATCAGTTCGATCATTTCGTCATCGGTCTGGTCTATGACGACACCACTGCGATCCTGACCACTGTGTGGCGTCAGCAGCCGGTGCTGTGGGCCAGCGCCGGGCTGCTCGCCTTCATCGGGATCTGCGCGTGGAGCATGAAGCGGGTAATGCGCTGGTCGCCGGTGCCGTTGACCTGGCTTGGCCGACGGTCGCTGACAACGCTCAGTGTCGCGGTGTTGATCAGCCTGACGCTGATCATCTGCGGTGCCCGGGGGTCGGTCTCTCGACTGCCGGCCCAATCGAAAAATGTTGCGGTGACCGCCGACGAGAAATTACTTAATCGGTTGGTGCTCAATCCGCTGGCCAGCCTGCAGAGCGCGATCAGCGATTTTCAGGATAACCAAAGTGGTGACGTGTATCAGTTCCTAAAGGATGGTGATATCCGCGCGGCCGCCGAACGCCTGAGCGGTAGCACCATCCACCAAGCTGATCTCGATCAGTATTTTGCGCGAACCGCGCTTGGCCCCCAGGCCACGCCACCTCGCCACATCGTCATCCTGGTGATGGAGAGCTATAGCGCATGGCCGATGCTCGATCGCTATGCGGCCATGGGCTTGAGCGACCAGCTGCGCCGGATCGCCGCAGCGGGCGTGAGCTGCCCACGCTTCATATCCGAAGGGATCGGCACCATTTTTTCTGTCGGCCCGCTGTTGTCCGGGATGCCTGACTGCGGCCTGATGCAAAGTTACCAACCGCAGACTCGCCGTGCGTTTGCCACCGCCCTGGCCCCGGCATTTCGCCGTTTGGGGTATCGCACGCGATTTTTCTATTCTGGTTACTTGAGCTGGCAGCGCCTTGGGACGTTTGTCGAAGGTCAGGGGTTTGAAGAAATAAACGGTGGCGGGGTGATCAGTGATTGGACCAACGGCAACGAATGGGGCGTCGATGACGCGCAGCTGTTGGACTATGTCGCGCGCCAGCAGATCGATGCCAGCCCGACCCTTGATGTAGTGCTGACCACCAGCAATCACCCGCCCTATTCGGTGGACGTGTACGGTCAGGGGTTTCCGCTGCGCGCGGTCCCTGCCGCGTTGCAGACCCAAGCTGACGATACGATCAATCTGAATGAACTTGGTCATCTGTGGTTCAGCGATCAGGCGCTTGGGCGGTTTGTCGACCGCGTGGCCCAAGCCCAGCCGGATACCCTATTCGTCATCACCGGCGATCATTACGGGCGACGCTTCATCAATCGCGCTCCTGATCCATTCGAGCGCTCGGCGGTGCCGTGCGTCTTCAGCGGCCCCGCCATCGCCGGACGCCAGCTGGCAGCCACTGCTGGCAGCCACCTCGATCTGATTCCGACCTTGATCGAGCTGTGTGCGCCCGCGGGTTTTGCCTATCACGCACTCGGTCACGACTTGTTCGCGACCCCTCAGGCCACCGCGATCACCCGGGTCGGCGCTTTTAGTACCAGCGCCACGGGTAGCGCCACGAGCGCGATCGCGTGGGGCGATCAGGGCGATGCGCAGCAGGTCACGCCTGAGCAACGCGCCGCGTGGCAGCGGGTGCTGACCGATCGTACGGCGATCGCCTGGTGGCGGATCGTCAAAGGAACTAAGTTTACAGAAGATCCGACCGGCCCTGCGCCTTGAGCGCTTCGACTACTGCTTTGACCTCCTGGCTGCGACCTTTGGGCACCACCAGGATCGCATCCTTGGTCACGATCACTGACAGACCGTTGAGCCCGATGCCGGCAATGAGTTGGCCGGTTTCAGCCATCAGCAAGCTGTCGTGGCAATCGATCGCCAACGTCTGACCACGGCTGATCACACCCTGATCATCCGTTGGCAGATGATCGTAGAGACTGTCCCAGGAGCCGACGTCATCCCAGCCATAGGTCCCGGTGACCACGCAGATGCGTGCTGATTTTTCCATCAACGCGTAGTCGATGCTGATCCGTTTGAGCGGTTGATAGACCGCATCCAGCACCGTGGTCCAACGCGAGGTGCCCCAGGCGGCTTCGAGTGGCGCCAAGGCGTCCATCAGCCAGCCGCAATGCTGGCGCAGTTCGCTGAGCACCACCGCTGCCTGCCAGCAGAAGATCCCGGCATTCCAGCGATAGGTTCCCGCGGCGAGGTATTGTTCGGCGTGCGCCAGATCCGGCTTCTCGACAAATCGCGCCACGCGATTGACGGTGATGTCCTTCGCGCCTGTTACACTGTCGGCCGCAGCACCGATTTCGATGTAGCCATATCCGGTCGCCGGACTCCGCGGCTGGATGCCGAACGTCACCAGGTTGCCGGCTTTGGCAGTGGCCACGCCGACCGCCAAGGCGGCCTGAAAATCTGCCGCCGGAGTGATCACCTGATCGGCTGGCAACAGGATCATCGTGGCTTGTGGATCGATCCGGTGGACCACCAGGGCCGCCAACGCGACGCACGCGGCGGTATCGCGGCCGACCGGCTCGGCGATCACGTGCTCGGCTTTCAAAGCCGGCAACTGGCGTCTGGTTTCAGCGGCCAGCGCCGCGGTAGTGACGATCAGCACGCGCTCTGGCGGAATGTAGGGTTGCAGGCGGGCGACGGTCGCCTGGATCATCGTCGCATCACCGACGATGCGCACGAGCTGCTTGGGGGCCGACGCCCGGCTGACCGGCCAAAAGCGGGTGCCGGAACCTCCGGCCATGATCACCGCATAGACTTTCTCCGAAGACGGCGAAGACGGTGAGGAAGGCGACACGGAATCAGCGGCGTTCGGCATGAAGGGCGACCAGGAGACGGTTGAGGGGCAGGTGCAAAGCTTCGGAGGTCACGGTTTCAACGTAGGCCAATTTGCGTTTGCGGCACAGGCTTTGGAGGGCCCGGCGATGAAGATTCACCTGATCGAGATAGGCGGTGCGCAAGGCGCGCGGCTCAGCGGTCAGCTCGCCATCGCCTTCAAGGCCTTCGAACTTGGAGACCGTGGCGACTCCCAGATCAACCTCGTCAGGGTCCAGCACCCACACCAGCGCGAGATCGTGGCCACGATGCGCCAGACGATCGATGGTGCGTTCAAGCTCCGCCGGATCCGTGAGGCAGTCGGACAGCAGAATCACCAGGCCACGCTGGGTTGCCGGGGACAGCAGGTGCTCAAGACCTTTGGCCGCGTCGGTACCATTCGCCGGAATGTGGGTTTCGAGCGCGCGGCAGATGCGCACCAACTGGCCCTGCGTAGCCGGGCGAATTTCGACCGCGCTGGTCTCATGGAACAGAACTAGGCCGGCACGGTCGCGTTCCTCGATCAGCAGATAGGCGACCGCCGCCGCGAGCATCGCGGCGTAGCGATATTTGCTGACCGCCGCGCGTTCGCCACGATAGCCCATGCTGGCCGAACCATCGACCACCAGCGTGCAACCGAGATCGGTTTCGGCTTCGTAGCGTTTGAGCACCAGGCGGTCGCTGCGCCCGAGCACCTTCCAATCGAGATGCCGCAGATCATCGCCTGGCACATAGGCGCGATGATCGGCAAATTCGACGCTGTGGCCCTTGTGCGGACTGCGATGGGTGCCGGTGCGGACGCCTTCGACAATAATCCGTGCGACCACTTCCAACGAATGGAGTCGGGCGAGATCAGCCGTGCTGATCAACGGCGAAGCGGTCGCATTCGGCATGGTCGCAGGATGCCGTCAGCAGGGTCTTTGTCAGCAGTCAGTCAGCAGTCAGTCAGCAGACAAGTACCAGCGGAGTCAGCATAAGCGTCAGCTGGGAATGCCGAGTTGACGCTGGACCTGACGCGGGAGCGCGAACAGCCCGGCCTGAAGTCCCGGCTGCCAGCTTTGCAGACTGTCGACGCCCTGCGGCTTGGCCGAGACCTGATCCGGCAAGCGCGTCGCCGAGCACCACGCCACGGCCCATTCGCCGGTCGGCAGACTCGGCAGATGCAGGCGATAGACCCGCGGATGAGCGAACCGGCTGGACAAGGCGCGCAGCGAGGTGCGGCACAATTCGGTTTCGAACGTCGGGCAGCCCAATGGTAAAACCAGGATGCCT
>JANYGY010000190.1 GCA_025362255.1 Planctomycetales bacterium | reverse complement strand
ACCTGATGCAGGCGATCGATCAGCAGCTGCAGGGCATCTGGGGGTGCCGATTGGGCTTGTAGCTCGAGCTCCCGCCCGAGGTGCTGCACTTCGTCGAGTTCGAGGCTCGCGCCTGAGCCCTTGAAGCTGTGGGCGATGCGCGCGATCGCGGGGCGATCCCCACTCTCGCCAGCGGCTTTGAGGGCGCGCATGAGTCGGGGGAATTCCTCCAACACGGCCTCGGCGACTTGGTGCAGATCCTCGGCGTTCAAGATCAATCGCAGGGCCGCCAAAGGATCCGCAGCCGATGGCGTTAGGGCACGTCCAAAGATCCGACTGATCATTCCACTCAAATCATTTTCTCGAATGGGTTTGCTCAGGTAATCATCCATGCCGGCATCAAGGCATTCTTTACGGGCCCCCTCTAGGGCATGGGCGGTCAGGGCAATGATCGGCAGGCGCGGAAGTGCGAGCTCCGCCTCACGAGCACGAATGGCGCGGGTCGCCTGGAAGCCATCCATTTCCGGCATCTGACAGTCCATGAAGACACCGTCGTAGCGGTGTGCTGCCACTGCTGCCACCGCCTGGGCACCGTTGTCGACCACGTCGATTGCCACCGCGAAACTCTTCAGCATCGCGGCAATCACCCGTTGATTGATGCGGTTGTCGTCGGCCACCAGGATCCGCTGCAGCAGGATCTTCGGAGTCACTCCCCTAGCGGGGGATTCGGGAAGGACGACCTGTTCATCACCACCAATGGGCAAACGGAGATTCACGCAAAAGGTCGAACCCTGTCCCGGGTGCGATTCCACGACCAGCTCTCCACGCATGAGCCCGATCAGCGACTTGCTGATCGTCATTCCAAGACCGGTTCCACCAAAGCGGCGGGTCGTGCTCGCGTCGGCTTGGGTGAAGGCTTCGCCAAGTCGTGAGACTTGCTCAGGAGTCATGCCGACGCCGGTGTCGCGCACGATGAGCGACAGGTCGACATGGTCCACTTGGTGGTGCACCGCATTCACGGTGACCGTCACTGATCCGTGGAGGGTGAATTTCAGCGCGTTAGACACCAGATTGAGCAGGACTTGCCGCAATCGGGTAGGATCGCCAATGACCGTAGCCGGCACCAGTCCCTCGGTGCAACAAGAGAGCGTCACGCCTTTGAGCTCGGCTTCACCTTGGAAGAGCAGCACGACTTCCTCAACCAGCCGCATCAAGGACAGCGGGATTGATTCCAACTCGACACGACCTGCTTCCAGCTTCGAGAAGTCGAGAATGACGTTGATCAAGTTCAGCAAGTTCTCGCCGCACGAACGCACAGTTTCGGCGTATTCACGTTGCTGCGGATCGAGCTTGGTTTTCACCAGCAGATTGGTCATGCCGATGACCCCATTCATCGGGGTGCGGATCTCATGGCTCATGGTCGCCAGAAATTCCTCCTTTGCCCGGGCGCCAGCCTTGGCCTGCTCCATGGCTTCGGTGATTTCCCGTTCGTAACGAATCCGTTCGGTGATGTCGGTCCCTACTCCGAGGTAGCCGATCACCCCACCTTCAGAATCCCACAAGGTGGTGATCGAGAGCAGAACGGGAAAATGGGAACCATTCTTTCGGACGTAGGTCCATTCCTGCTCGTCGGGTTCCCGCATCAGGCGAGATTTAACGACGAATGTCTCGAATCCAGGCTCGATGGTAATTCCTAATTCGGTGGTCAACGCACGAGCCCGGGCCACCACTTCCTCACCCACGTGGATCATGGCCGGGGTCTGTTTGCCGATCATCTCATCGGCCGTCCACTGCAGCATCCTGGTGGCGCTGGCATTCCACAAAGAAATGGTGCCGGAGGTATCGGTGGCGATGACGCTCAGATTTGCGCTGTCGAGGATGCCCTTTTGCAACACGGAAAGATTTCGCAAATTCGTCAGGAGACACGCACGCTCGTCGTCATTTTCCATTTCGCGCGTGATATCCCAATTCGTTCCGATCATCCGGCTGGCGTTTCCCGCTGCATCGCATTTCACCAATGCCCGGGCGCGTATGTGACGAATGCTGCCATCAGCCCAAATGACGCGGAAACGGGTGTCGAACTCCTTTTCGCCGCGCACCGCTTGCTGGGTCTCACGATCCACGCGCTCTTGTTCATCAGGATGAACCGCATGGTGCCAAGCGTCATAGGCCCCGCTGAAGCGTTCCGGCGCGACCCCATACAGGTAGTACATGCGGTCGTCCCAGGTCAGACGATTGTTCACGATATCATAATCCCAGGTACCCACCTCACCTCCGGCGAGAGCCAACGACAATCGCTCGGAAAGAGATTCCAAGGTCGTGCGTTGGACTTCCGCTTCTTTAAGTGCCTGCTCGACGTGCGCCTTCGTCTCGCGCAGATCAGAGGTCATGGCGTGCGCGGCAGCCAGCACCCGGATCCGGCTTCGCCCCAACATCAACAGGATGAACGCCGCAAGGGCACTGATGGTGGAACCGCCCAGTAATACCACCA
>JANYGY010000167.1 GCA_025362255.1 Planctomycetales bacterium | reverse complement strand
CGATGACTCGAGCGGCAGAGCGAACACGGTGGGCGAGGCCCGCTCGGATGCCCGTCCCCGGCCGACCAGCAGCAAGCCGATCACCACCAGGCTGACCACCGCGACCAGGGAACCGACCCACAGGCGATTGTTCGTCGGCCGATCGACCACGTGATTGAGTTCGGTCTCGCGCACGGTCGCCGCCGCGCCGGTGAGTACCGTGGCGGGCGCGGCGCCACTGCCGCTACCGAGCCGGTTGCGCAACAGACGCCCCGCGACGAGGTCCTCTGCATGTAACGGAATTTCCGCGCGCAGCGCCTCGGAAACCGCATGGGCATCCGGCCAGCGATCCGCCGGCCGCTTCGCCAGACACCTCGCCAACAACGGTTGCAACCGAGTCAGATCAGCGCGTTGAGCGAGCAGATTCGGCACCGGATCGGTAAGGTGCTGATTGAGCACCTGCAACGTGCTTTGCGCGGTGTACGGCGGTTGATCGGTCAGGGTCTGAAACAACGCGCAGCCCAGCGAATAGATGTCTGAGCGCGCCGTCGGATCCTCACCGCGACAGGCCTCGGGCGCCATGTATGCCGGACTACCGATGATCGCTCCGGTCTGCGTCACCTGGACGCTGTCCTCACTGCGCGCGAGTCCGAAATCTGCGATCTTCGCCACGCCACTTTTGGTGACCAGGATGTTGTCCGGCTTGATGTCGCGATGGATCACCCCGAGCTTGTGGGCAAATGCCAAACCGTCGGCGGCCTGACGATAGAGATCCAACGTCTGGCGCACGGTCAGTCGCTTGAGCCGCGCAAGTGACCCCAGCGACCAGCCATCGACGAATTCCAGGACCATGACGTAGATCGGTTCGCCCGCTGGACCCACCGCCGGCCCATAATCATGACAGGCGATCACATTGGGATGCACCAATCGTCCGAGCATCTGCGCTTCACGGGTGAAGCGCTCGATGTATTTCGGATCGGTGACCAGGTGCTGAGCGATAATTTTGATCGCCACCTGGCGATTCATCCGCAACTGCTCACCCAAGTAGACCGATCCCATGCCGCCCTTGCCGAGCAGCTTGTCAAAGCGCAAGGAATCCGTGGCAAAGCCGATGAAGGGATCGTCAGTCATCGGCGAGACAGCCTAAGACCCCACATGGCAAGGGGCAATCGTCGGGACATCTGGCATCGCCCCAATCATTCGGAGCGACCATTCGAGCGCTGGCACAGCGGAGCTGAAGCCCGCCTGCACGATCAATATTTGGCGCGCAGATCACCGGCCATGCGGACATACGAATCGATGCCCCAGCCACTGATCACGCCATCGAGCCGGCCATGCGCCTCTTCAAGCGCCTTGGCACGCACCGCCTGGGTGTTGCCAGGGGCGGCGTAATCCTTGTAGCGATTGTCGACGTATCCCTGGACGCTGGTCCACGCGCTGGCCGCGGCTTCGGTGACATAGGTTCGCGCACGGCTCAGGTCAGCCTTGGGGAACTTGGTGGCGTTGGCCTCGATCATGCCGATCGCTTCGCCGAACTTCTCGGCCTTGAGCAGGCCTTCGGCTTCGAGCTGGACGCGCTGCGAGACGCCGGTGGTGACTGCGGCTTCGCGCCGGCCGCGCTCGGTCTCGATCGAGGCCAGACGAACCTGGATGTCGCTCGTCGCATTGGCGAATTCGGTGACCAGTGATGGATTGGGCGAACCGCTGGGGTCGACCGGATTCTTGGTGAAAGCCACGCAGTCTTCGGTCAATTTCGAAAGATCGGTTTCCGGGTCGGTCAGCTTGGCGAGCTGATTGAGCAACGACTTGCGATTGTCCGTGACCCGGGCGTCGCGTTCGCTTTTGGCGACCTTCGATTCGAGGGCGGTGAGGGCCTTGTTCAGTTCGAATTTACGCGGCGCGAATTCGGGAAGTTCGGGAACCGAGGCGAGCAGCGCGACCGCCGCCTCGTAACTGGCGCGACTGTCCACTGAACCGAGGGCGACCTGAACCGCCGCCAACTTAGTGCTGGCCGCCTCGGCTACGGGATCCTTTTTGAACACCACCAGGACCAGCACCGCCACCACGATCACGGTCAGGGCGATGCCCATGATGATCTTGAGCACCGTGCGTATCGACTTGCGGCGCTTGGCTTTTTCTTCGGGAGTTGCCGGCCCACGTCCGGATTTGCGCGGCACGCCCGGCGCGCGATCCGAACCAGCCGCCGAACGCCGCGAGCTGCGCCCTGAATTGCGCCGACCGCTGACGCCACTGCCCGCAGCGGCGCGGATGTCGGCGCCCGAACCTTCAGCGCCATCCGGGATCTCGACTTCGATTTCCTCGGTGGCTGCTTTTTCTCGTTTGGGAACCACGACCGCGGTTTGGCGCACGGAAGAGGCTGAATTACGGGCACTGGAGCGACGATTGGAAGCGGGCATGGGTAATCATCGTGGGCTGGCAGCGCCTTCGGCAACATCCTGCTCCGACGGCCCAAGTGCGGCGTGCCGCACGCCTCTGGCCGATTGCCCAAGCCGCGCCATCATCGCCTCGGCCAGGATGACCCTGGCGACAACCCCCCTTGTTATCGCAACCCCTCGAACCCCAGGAAATCCAACAATGACTGCGACTGCTGACGCCGGCGTCATCGGCATGGCCGTGATGGGCCGCAACCTTGCCAAAAACATCGAATCGCGCGGCAACACCGTGGCGATCTACAATCGGTCTTATGAAAAGACCGAAGAGGTCATGGCCTGGGAGCATGGCAAGAATGCGCGCTTCGTGCCGTGCAAAGAACTGAAGGACTTCGTCGCCGCGATCAAAACTCCGCGACGGATCATCATCATGGTCCAGGCCGGCAAGGGCACCGATGCGGTGATCGAACAGATCGCCCCCCTGCTCGAAGCAGGCGACATCCTGGTTGACGGCGGCAACGCGTTCTGGGGTGACACCGATCGGCGCAATCTCGCGGCCAAGCAGGCGAGCTACTTCTTTGTCGGCATGGGTGTCTCAGGCGGAGAAGAAGGCGCCCGCCTCGGGCCCTCGATCATGCCCGGTGGCGACAAGGCGGCGGTCGCCAAACTGATGCCGATCCTGACCAGCATCTCCGCTAAGGCCGGCTCCAGCGGCAAAGAGCCCTGCGTCACCTGGTGTGGCGAAGGCAGTGCCGGGCACTTTGTGAAGATGGTCCACAACGGCATCGAATACGGCGACATGCAGATGATCGCCGAGGTCTATGACCTGATGTTCCGTGGCCTGGGCCACAAACACGACGCGATCGCCAAGGTTTTCAAGACCTGGAACAAAGGCGAGCTCGCCAGCTTCCTGATTGAGCTGACCGGCCAGATCTGCGACAAGGCCGATCCGAAGAAACCGCGTAAATTCCTCCTCGATGCGATCCGCGATGCGGCCGGCCAAAAAGGTACCGGCAAGTGGACGACGATGGCCGCGCTCGAATGCAATGTTGCCATCCCGACGATCACCGCCGCGGTCGACGCACGGTTGATCTCGTCGCTCAAAGGTGAGCGTGAATTCGCCGCCAAGGCGCTCAAGTTGATGCGCAAGAAGATCAAAGGCGTGACCGTTGCCGATCTCGCCAAGGCGCTCTATGCCGCCAAGATCAGCGCCTATGCCCAAGGCATGCGCCTGATCGTCGAGGCCAGCAAAGCACGTGGTTACAACACGCCCGTGCAGGAGATCCCTGCGATCTGGCGCGGCGGTTGCATCATCCGCGCAGTGTTCCTCGACCGCATCACCGAGGCCTTCCGCAAGCAGACCGATCTGCCCAGCTTGCTCGTCGCCAAGGAATTCAGCAAGGACATCAAGCGCTGCCTGCCCGCACTACGTAAAGTCGTCGCGGCAGCTGCACTGGCCGGCCTGCCAGTGCCGGCCCTCTCAGCCTCGTTGGCCTACATCGAAGCCTACGCGACCGATCGCCTGCCAGCCTATGTGACCCAGGCCCAGCGCGACGCGTTTGGCTCGCACACGTACGAGCGCCTGGAAAAACCAGGTGAATTCATCCATACGGAATGGCTCAGCGAATAATTCGAAAGATCGGACTTCAGCCGGCTGCGCACTGTTTGCAGCCGGCTGAGGTCGGGTCATTCACCTGGATTTACGAAACGTCAGTTCCTCGAAATCGAGATTCAACATCGTCGGACCCGGTTTTTTCCGACGTTCTTGTGACAGACTGGTGACCACCTTCATCATGAAATCCTCGGTGTCGAAACCGATGCGGATGAACGGATCGTCTTCTAATTTGGGGCGTTCGTGTGACAAGGTACACACCGCGACATCCTGAGGGATTCTCAAGTCGAGATCACGAATCGCTTCACGGACCGGTGCAAAAAGGTGATCGTCCATGAGAATCACTGCCTGCGGCCGATTCAGTGAATTTCCCAATAATAACCGGGTTATTTGATAGGTAGCCAAGTCGTTCTGGACTTCCGGGTACTGGATCCATTCCGGTCGAAATGCGCCCCCTGCCGCACGGATATTTTCGGCAAGGTATAGAACCTGATCGCCCAAGGTCTGAGAAAGAACCTCGGGCGGAGTAAGCGCTGCACTCGAAAATAAGCTAATCTCAGTGTAATTGCGCCTACGAAGTGCCTGAATGCAGCAATCCAGCATTTTCAAGTTATCAATGATGATATTTACACCATCAATGTAGCCGACACCCCGATAGTAAAAAGTTGCCAAAGGAATGTGGGGCAGACCTTGGGCGGGATTCGTTCCAGGATTGCCAAAATAAAGTACGCCGGCCAGGGCATTTGAGCGAATCAAGGCGCCTAGTCGCTCATCCTCCGCGTGCCAATGTTCCATCTGCCAACCGGGATTGCGTTGGGCGACGCACGCCACTGCGCGCTTAAGCGCTGCATGAAACAAATTGATCTGAAACCGAAGTTCGCCCACCTGATCGGCAATCACCAA
>JANYGY010000083.1 GCA_025362255.1 Planctomycetales bacterium | reverse complement strand
TCTTACGTCCAGCAAGTGCGCTGAAGGCAGCCAGGTTAATAACCGACGTCGTCTTGCCGACGCCACCTTTTTGATTCGAGACGGCAATAACGTCCGCGTTCATGATCGGTTCCACGTGGAACCTGTAGCTGCGAAATCTGGAGCTTTGAATTCTGAGTCTCCACGATCAAGCATAAGCTTGAAACTGTCTCCGACGAGTTCCACGTGGAACAATCGGTTCAGATCATCGGCGCCGAAAATCCGCACCAAAACCATTCTCTAATCAGAGCCGTCGCAATAAGGTGGTAGTCGTGATCGTCAACCCACTGCGATCGATCTCATTGACGGCAGCCTGCATCGAACCGAGCCTGAGGGGATGTGTAACTACTTCAATAGTCGCACGTCCTGCCGGATCTGCTTGGCCTTGGTGAATGCTCAGGACGTTGGCGCCATGTTTTGATAAGGCGGTGGCAACTCCGGCTAATACGCCGGGCTTATCAGCAACCACAAATCGGGCGTAAGTCGCAGTGACCTCATCGATTTCAGCCACGAAAGCGAGATCAGAACCACCATGGAAAAAGCGGAAGGCCCCAGCTGTGGCTTGGTACCGACCGCTCACGACATCGATGACATCAGCCAGCACGGCACTCGCGGTGGGCAGTGCGCCGGCGCCCAGGCCGGTGAGCAAGGTCGGTCCGGCGGAGCTGGATTCGATGGCGATCCCATTGGCGTTTTTGTTGACGGCCGCCAAGGGATGGTCGAGGGGGACCAAGGTCGGCGCGACGCGCAACTCGAGGCCTGATTCCCGTTGCCGGGCAACGGCGAGCAGCTTGATGCGCGCCCCCATGGTGCGGGCGCTGGCAATGTCTTGCGCCGTAAGTTGCTGGATTCCCTGGGTTCGCACCTTGGCCAACGGAATGCGTCCATTGAAAGCGATGCGCGCAAGAATGGCCAATTTATGGGCGGTGTCGGTGCCATCGACATCCAGGGTCGGATCGGCCTCGGCATACCCGAGACGCTGCGCTTCGGCCAAGGCAGCATCGTAACCCCAATTTTCCTGCTCCATTTTGGTCAAGATGAAATTGCAGGTGCCGTTGAGGATCGCGCTGATCGCGTGAATCCGATTAGCGACCAAGCCATCGCGCAAGGCGGCAATGATCGGGATACCACCTGCCACCGCCGCCTCGAAAGCGATTCCGACGCGATGCTGCGCCGCGAGCGCGAACAATTCATCGCCATGTACGGCGATCAGGGCTTTATTGGCGGTGACCACATGCTTGCCTGCCTTGAGGCAGGCGGCGAGGAGGTCTTTCGCCTCGGTGGTACCGCCGACGAGGTGCACGACCACGCCGATGTCCGGATCGTTGGTGATCGCGCTGATGTCGTTGGAGATGCGCGCGCTGCCGGCCGAGTGTTCGCGAACCCGGCCTGGGTCACGGGTGACGATCGTCGTTAGGTCGAGATCGATGGCACAACGTTCGGCGAAAAGGCCACGATCCCGGCTGAGGATTTCGACCACTCCGCCCCCGACAGTGCCCCATCCGATAAGTCCGATCGCTTTGCGCTGCATGCTCACTCCAGAGCTTTGCATGGTTGCGGCTCTGTCATCCACGCAACCCAGGAGCCTGTCCCGGAAATGCCCGTCTTCAGAATCCGTTGAGGACTCCGAACGGTACGTGGACCGATGGTGCGGCCGTTGATCCCAAGTCGGCATTGGCGCGCTTATCGTCAAAAAACAGGTGCGGCTTGAACAATTTGAGAATGCGATCCTTCGGCAGATCACCGACGAAGAATGATTCATCGACGGTCACGCCCCAGGCGCGCAGGCTGGTCATCACCCGGCGGTCGGCGGGGGCACTGCGCGCGGTGATGATGGCGGTGCGGATGCGCGTGGTGGTGCGCTGGACCTTGGCCAGCGAGAGCAGAAACCGATGGAGTGGGCCCGGGGTCAACGCCTGATCGTGATTGGCGGCTTCGACCTGATGATAAGCGGCTAGGCCCTGTTCCTTGAAGATGCGTTCGCTGCCGTCGTCGGCCAGCACGCCATCGAAATCGAAGGCGATGCGCAGTTCATTGCCGACGTCATCGATCACGGCGGAAGGCGTCACTACGCCCGCGGCCCAGCCGCGAGCGATCGCGGCTTCCACATCGTCGCGATTGGCGCTGAGAAACAGGCTAGCTTCGAATGCTTCGAGATACGGATAGGGCTCGCGGCCGCCGGTGAACGCGAGGCGGCGGATGGGCAGGCGATGATGTTCGATCGCATGCCGGACGCGCATGCCGGTGTCCGGATCGTTGCGCGACAGCAGCACGACTTCGACCGCGTCGCCGCCGACATCAAGCAGCCGCCGGATAAAGGGCATCGCCACGCCGGCCGGGGGTGGGGTCAATTCGAGTTCGCGTTGATGACGTCGATACGCTTCGGCACCTGCCTCGCGAAATACCGCATCGCTCGCCGCCAGATCGAACAGGGCGCTTGAAGCGACCGCGATTACCAGGTCAGAAGGGGCGGGCATCGGTTGGTCTCGTTGCGCCAACCGTACGCTGCCGCTCACCGTGGAACCAGTACCCGCACCGGCCTTGCTCCAGGCGCTCGACCGGCATCGCCGGCGGCAACTGACCGCCGCCGCCCTACGGGGTGGCGCGATGGTCGTGGTGAGCGTCTGCTTGGCGCTGGTGCTCCTCGCGGGCCTCGATCGTTGGTTGGAACCCGGACGGGCGGTCCGTTGGGGACTGTGGCTCCTCATGGTCAGCAGCATTTCCGGCGGTGCGCTGTGGGCTTGCCGAACGCTGTTGTACCGCCGTTCGCTGGTGGCCGTCGCGCGCGATCTCGAGCGTCGCGCGGCCATTCCTGACGCCCTGCTGTCGACCGGGGCAGCGTACGTCCAGCGTCCGCCGCGTGACGCCGGCAGGTGGATGATCAATCGCACCATCACTCTCGCGGCCGAGGCAGCAGCCGCGATTACCGCGTGGCCGCGCATCAGTCCGCTACCCCGGCGCCTGCCGGTGATTGCGCTGATGGCGACCGTCGTGCTGGGCCTCGTGGCCGCGAGCCCGGCCGTTCGGCCGTGGGTGGTGCGTGCGGCATATCCGGGCAGCGCTCTGGCTCGCCCGGGAGCCTGGCGCATCGAGGTGCTCGTCGGCCCAAGCCAGGTGCCGGCGGGCAGCGAGCCCGACCTCGCCGTCGCGATTTCCGGAGGCGTACCGGGTCACGTCACGGCGGTGGTGGAGTGGAGCAACGGCCGCACCGAGCAGCGTCCGTTGCGTTTGAGTGACGATCGCAGCCGGTGGCAACTCACGCTGCCGCCAGTGACCTCCGCGCTGACGTGGCAGATCGAAGCGCGTCTGCAACCCGGGGGCCCGGTGCTTGGAGAAAGTGATCGTCAATATCTCGATCTGGCGCCCGGGCTGCTTCCGCTGGGCGTGCGCGTGCGGGTGATCCCTCCAGCCTACAGTGGTTTGCCGAGCACCACCGTGAGCGGTGATTGCGCGGTCATCGCCGGCTCCCTGATCGAAGTCGAAGCCACCGTCGCCAGCGGCGGAGCGCACTTGGTCGCGGCGACGGTGATCTGCGAGCCGGATGATGCCGGTCTGCGCCAGGAGATCCCGGCCCAGATTTCCGAGGCCACGGTGAAAGCGACCTGGACCGCCCGCACGGCCCATCGATGGGGCCTGCGCTTGATCGCCAGCGGTGGTCATGAGTCCTTGCCTGAGCAACGGTGGCAGGTCGCCGTGACCAGCGATGGGCCGCCCCTCGTCCGCGTTGAAATGGTGCCCGCCACCATCGCTGCCGATGGGCGCGAAGCGGTGACGGTGGTGGTCGAAGACGATGTCGCGTTGGGCGAGGCAGTGATGGAAATCCATCGCGATCATTTGGAGGGTCCGCTGCTGGCGCGGGTGCCGGTGCCCGGTGATTCGCCGCGGCGGCGCAGCAGTGCGCTGCTCATCGATGCGGCCGAATTAGGTTTGGCTGCGGGTGACAGCCTCGCCCTGATCGCCGTCGCCACCGATCATGCCGGCCACACCACGCGCAGCGAACCAGCGATGATCTTGATCACGGCCGACGGTGACGGGTGGACCGCGTTGGCCGAACGCCTGGGCGTCGTGCGGCGCGCAACGCTCGCCGCCTCGACGATCCTGACGGAATTGGCTGAGGTCAGCGAGCGCAGCGGTCCTGAAACGGGTGGTAAGGAGTTGCTCAGCGCGCGTCTGACCGCCTGCCTGGCCGAGCTGAGCGCAAGCACGCAGCCGTGGCCAAGCGTCGTCAGTCCGCTGAGCGATGTTCCGGCGCAGAACGCCGTCGCGAATGTGAATTGGTGGACGCAGAGCGCGGCGAAGATGTCACTCAGCGCAGAGCCAGCGGCGCTGAGCGCACAGCTGCGGCTGATGAACGACGAGCTGCACGCCCTCGCCCAGGTGATCGACGGTCAACGTCTGCGCGTGGTGCGCATGGTGGCCGCGCGCGAAGCAGACGCGGCGGCGCTGGCAATCCATCGCCACGCGACGGCCATGCTTGCCGACCACGCCTGGCAGACCAAGCCGATGCCAGGCCTCAACGCAATTTTTTCGGCGGACGCCGATGATGCCCCGCTGATTGCCGGTGGCATCGAATTGCCGGCAGTCCTCGATCGTGAATTGCCGGGGCTGGGCCGCGAGCACCTGCGCATTCGGTGGCAGGGTTTGCTGCGCGTACCGGATCCAGGAGGCGAATTGGAGGTGACCGCCGATGACGGCGTTGCTTTATCCATCGCTGGCCGGGAATGCCTGCCGGCGGAGGCGTGGGGCGACCACGGACCGACCACGTGGCGCAGCGGAGTCTTGCCCGGTGGTTGGCAATCGATCGATCTGCGCTGGCGGCAAGGCAGTGGCGGTTCGTTGTTGCGAGTCTCGTGGATCGGCAAAGCGACCGAGCTGACCGCGGACGAGCTGCGCGCGACCGCCAGCGCGCCCTGGTTGATGACGACTGATGCCACCGCTGCCGGGGCGCAGGCGCATGTGCTGGATCATCAGCGGCAACGCCTCGCAACGCTCGCCAGCAATGCGCTGCCACCGTTGCCGGTGCCGTCTGAAAGTCCGTGGACAGTGGGGACCTTGCCCGCGTTGGAGAACGAAGCCAAAGCGATTGCCGCCAGCTTGTCCCAGCGCGCCGCCGCCCCGGCTGAATCGGCACCGGGATTCACGGGCAGCGGTCCTTTGGCAACCGCGCTCAATCTCGCTGAGCTGGCGGTCGGACCTGCGCGTCGTCCGCTTCCTGAGACAGCGTCGACAAATTCGAGCGACGATCTCCGGCCCGCGGTGGCGCGCGCCTGGCGTTGGCTGGCGCTGGCTGCCGATGCGGTGGGCGAGGAGCCAGCCAGCGGCCGTCAACGGTTGGAGCGCGAGAGTCTGCGCGTCGCAGCGCTCGCCCCGGCGAGTGTGCTCGACCAGGATATCGCACGGATCACCGCTGAAATCGCTCGTCTGCGAACAGATGGCCGCGCCAGCTCACCGTTCATCCCACCGCTGACGAGTCCGCGAACGAAGCTCACCAAGACCGGCCGAGTGGATGCGCGCCGCGATCTGGCTGCTGCGGCGCATGTTTTAGCTGGCGAGATCCGTGGCCAATTGCCCAACGCCGCGGTCGAAGCCGAATCCGTCGAGGCCCTCGATCAGAGCCTGCGTCATCTGCCGCCGAGCGATAACCCTGCGGCCGTTTTGGCTGGCGATGCCCAGGCGGCGCAAGCGGCTCACGCCCTGACTGAACGTCTGCGCGGGGGAGCAGCGCGGGCGCTGGCCGACACGGTTCGCGCTGACGCCGTTCCGGCAGACGGCGCCCGCCGGCTCGCCCGCGCGATGGCCGAGCTGAACGCTGCCGCTGGCCGCTTGGACATAATCACTGGTCGTGAACTGGCGTCGCCGGTGCCCGCGGCGGTAGCCGTGGCGGCGGTCAGCGAGGTGCTGCCGCCGGCGGTCACCTCAGCAGGTTTCGCTCGCGCTCGGCTGAGTGCTCCGACCCTCGACGATCGCGGCATCGGTGGGTTTCGTCCTGACCAGCAGGCCGCCATCCGTGCCTACCTCGCACGTGCTCGTCAACGCCTGAAGAATGCACCATGAATCGCATGTGGTTACTCATCGGATTGGTGATGGTGGTCGACGGAACTAGGTCGGTGATCGCCGCTGATGCGCAGGCATCAGACGCACAGGCCATCGCGGCGTTGGAGAACGGCGTGCCCCGTGACCGCGCGGCTGAGCGCGGCTTGGCGTGGTTGCGCGCCCAAGCCGCCGCAGATGGCGGGCTGGGCGAGGCCAACCGCCTGGCGTTGACCGCTCTGGGTCTGCTGGCGCATTATGCCAATGGGGTGACGCCGACCGATCCCCATGGGGGCGAATGGATGGGCCGCGCGCTGGAAGTGGTGCTCGCCGGTCAGGAACTCGATGGCTATATCGGACGGCTCGATGGCAGTCGGATGTATGGCCATGGCATCGCCACGCTGCTGCTTGCCGAGGCGGCCGGCGCGACCGGTGATGAGAGCCGCGAGCAGCGGGTGCGCAGCGCCCTGGTGCGCGCGGTGGAGCTTACGCTACGCGCTCAGCGGGTGCCCAAGGATCCGCGATACCAGGGCGGATGGCGCTATAATCCGACCGACACCAGTGCCGACCTCAGCTTGTCGGGATGGCAATTGCTCAGCCTGCACGCCAGCCGCCAGATCGGTTTGCCGGTGCCGCCCGAAGCCCTGCGCGACGGCGCGTCTTTTGCGCGTTCGCTGATCGGCGAGACCGGCACGGTGGGCTATGACAACCGCGGAGCTGACGCACCTGCTCTGCGCGGCCTGGCATTGCTGGTGCTGGCGCTGGGTGAGGGCGCCACCGGCACTCCAGCCCCCGAGATCGCGCTGATCGCCCGCCGGATCAGCGATGACCCCATCGCCTGGCAAGGATCCTATTTCTTTTATCGCGCTTATTACGACGCGGTGGGCTTGGCCCGCGCCGCGCCGGCGACCTGGGACACGTACGGTCCGCGCCTTGAACACCTGCTGATCGAACACCAGGCCCCCGATGGTTCATGGCCCGCGCCGCCGGGCAGCGAAGAGGAAAACGTCGGTCCGCTTTATCGCACCTGTCTCGCGCTGCTGGCTTTATCGGTCGATCGCCACTTGCTGCCTGCGCACCATTTCTGACCGCGGCATCAACTGAAAAAAGTGCTCAGCCGTCGCCGAAGATGGCTTCGACGAATGCATCCGGATCGAACGGTTGCAGGTCATCCATGCCTTCGCCTACGCCGATGAAACGCACCGGCAGGCCGAGCTCGCGCCGGACCTGGATGATTGCGCCACCCTTGGCGGTGCCGTCGAGCTTGGTCAGCACCAGGCCGGTGACGCCCATGCTGTCTTTGAATACTTTCGCCTGCTGCACCGCGTTCTGCCCGGCGGTCGCGTCGAGCACCAGCAGGGTCGCATGCGGCGCGGTGGGCAGCCGCTTCTGCATCACGCGCCGGACTTTTTCCAGCTCGCGCATCAGGTGTTCTTTGTTGTGCAAACGACCCGCGGTGTCGATCAGCACCAAGTCACTGCCGCGCGCGATGCCCGCCGCAACCGCGTCAAAGGCCACCGCGGCGGCGTCGCCACCGGTCTGGCTTTTGATCAGCTCGACGCCCACGCGATCGGCCCAGATCTGCAACTGCTCGATCGCCGCAGCGCGATAGGTGTCGCCGGCCGCGATCAGAACCGACTTGCCCTGATCCTTGTAGCGCTTGGCCAGCTTGGCGATGGTCGTGGTCTTGCCGGCGCCATTGACCCCGACCACCAGCACGACGTACGGCTTCTGATCGAACAGCAGTTCATGATCGGGATTCGCCAACTCGGCGCGCAACGTCTGCTTGAGGTACGCCAGCAGGTCTTCGCCTTTGGCGATCTCACCGTCTTTGTACCGCCGCTGGAGTTCGCTGAGGATCTCTTCGGTCTTGGCCACGCCGATGTCGGCGGCGAGCAGGGTCTCTTCAAGCTCTTCGAGAAACCGCCGATCGATCGCCCGCCCGGCGCCGATTAATTTGCGCAGGGCGCCACCGATGGCCGTACGGGTCTTGCTCAGGCCCTCTTTGACCTTGGTGAACAGCCGGCCGATCGCCTTGAACATCAGAGGTCGCCTGCGTCCTGGGGCTTAGCGCGTCGAGCCGGCTTGCGGCGGGCGGCGGACTTGACGGCTGGCTCGACTTTCGGCTCGGCCTTCAGCGTGCTCTTCGGCTTGCTCTTAAGCTTGACCACGGATTTGACCGCAGGCTTGGCCGCGGCCTTGACCGTTTTCTTCACCGCTTTGCCTGCCGTCTTGGTCGCTGCGGCCGGCTTTTCAGCTGCCGCTTTCTTGGTCCGCACGGCGCGTTTCTTCGGCGCTGGTGCGGGCTCTTCGGCGTCATCCTCAGTTTCGGCTTCGGCTTCGGGCGACTCGACTTCATCAACCTCGACCCCAGCGCCGGTGCGCGCGGTCTTATCGGGGTCAGGCAGGGCCTTGGCCTCCTTTTCCCAGAGCACTTTCTTGGCCAGCGGCCACAGGGTGTCGAGCTGATAGAACGCGCGCTTGTCGGCGCTGAGTGCATGGACCACGACGTCGAAACAGTCGATCAGCATCCAGCCAGACTCGCCCTCAACCGGCATGCGCTGCACGCCGTGGCGTTTGCAGAAGTGCCAGACCTCTTCGACCAGTGCGTTGGTCAACCGATCGCTGGAGGCCGAGACCAGGACAGCGTAGTCGAACGAATGGGCAGAGGCGGGCAGTTGCAGCACGACCACCGCTTCGCCGCCTTTTTGGTCGACGACCCGGGCACAATGCACGGCGAGCTCACGAGCGGGAAAACCTGGCATAAAAAGTCCTTAGCGGGCGCAGCATGATGGTCAGCAGCGAGAGGGAACAAGGGAAGGGGGCCTGGGCGATTGCAGATTCGTCGAGCCCGAGGCTTCAGAGGACCGTCGACGACAAGAGATCGGCGCTTTCCTAGGGCATGGAATTTCCCACAACCTGCGCATGTCCGCAGCACTCTTCAGGCCGTCTCTCAACTGGTTGCTGATCTTCATCCCGGTGGCGGCGTATTTCGAATACGCGACGAGCAATCATACGGCGATCTTCCTGACCGCCTGTCTGGCGATCATTCCGATTGCCGGATGGATGGGCGAGGCGACCGAACATCTGGCCGAAAAAACCGGTGAGGGCATCGGTGGGTTGCTCAATGCGACCTTCGGCAACGCCGCCGAGCTGGTCATCGCGCTGGTCGCCCTGAGCAAGGGCCCGCAGATGTACGATGTGGTCAAAGCATCGATCACCGGCTCGATCATCGGCAACGTCCTGCTGGTGCTCGGTGCGGCCTGCGTCGCCGGCGGGGTCAGGCATCGGGTGATGACGTTCAGCGGCCCGGCGGTGCGCAGCTACAGTTCGATGCTGTTTCTCGCGGCGGCGGCCCTGGTCTTGCCGGCGGTGTTCCACTTCATCGGCGGCGAGGGGATCGTCGCCCGCGAGCGCGACCTGTCGCTCGAAATCTCGGTGGTGCTGATCATCACCTATGCCTTGTCGCTGTGGTTCTCGCTCAAGACCCACAAGGATCTGTTCAGCGGCCCGGCGGCGGAATCCGCGGTGGTCACCGATGAATCGGCCGGCGACGACGGCGGTCACCGGCCGTGGAGCACCGGCAAATCGATTGGCGTGCTGGTCGGCGCGACGGTCCTGATCGCGATCGTCGCCGAGTGGATGGTCGGCTCGGTCGGCCATGCCGCCGAAAGCCTGGGGATGAGCAACGTGTTCGTCGGCATCATCGTCGTAGCGATCGTCGGCAACGCGGCCGAGCACAGCACCGCGGTGATGGTCGCGCGCAAGAATCGTATGGATCTGGCGATGGGCGTGGCGATCGGTTCATCGATCCAGATCGCCCTGTTCGTCGCCCCGGTGCTGGTCTTTGCGAGCTACCTGTTCAATCCGGCCCAGCCCCTGAACCTGGTGTTCAGTCCGATGGAGGTCATCGCCGTGGTGCTAGCGGTGCTGGTCGTCGAACAGGTCACCGCCGACGGTGAAACCCATTGGCTGGAAGGCGTTCAGCTACTCTCGGTGTACCTCATCCTGGGCTTGGTGTTTTATTTGCTGCCGGATCACAAGCCGGGTCTGGGTCACTGATAACAGCAGTCTTTAATGACAGCGGTCGCTGGACCCAGCTCAGCCGCTGCCATCCCTGAGCAATGCCAGCAAGTCATCTTCACTGAGCTGCGCAGCCCGATCGGCCCCCGCCAGCACCGCATCGACCAGATCGCGTTTCTGGCGGTGCAGCGCGAGGATCTTTTCTTCGACCGTGCCCGCGGCGATCAGGCGATAGACGGTTACCGGCTTGGTCTGTCCGAGGCGGTGCGCGCGATCGCTGGCCTGATCCTCAACCGCCGGATTCCACCACGGATCCAAGTGCACGACATAGCTCGCCGCGGTCAGGTTGAGGCCGGTGCCGCCGGCTTTCAGCGACAGCAGGAAGACCTCGCCTTCGCCGCGTTGGAACCGCGCCACCCGCTCCCGGCGCTCGCCCGCGGGAGTGCTGCCGTCGATGCGCAGCCACGACCAACCGTTGGCCCAGGCCGAGTTCTGCCAATCGCGTTCGACCAGATCGAGGAAGCTGGTGAATTGCGAAAAGACCAGCAGGCGATGGCCCTCGGCGCGCGCCGCTGACACCAGTTCGCGTAACGCCGCCAGCTTGCTCGAAGGTACTTGGCTGTCGGGCATCAGCAGCTGCGGAGCACAGGCCAACTGGCGCAGTCGAGTCAGGGCGGCGAAGATCGCCAGCCGTTGATTGCCGTGCGCGTCACGGCCTTTGCCGGCCTCGATCTCGGCGATCGCGCGGGCGCGCTCGGCGACCAGCAACAGATGCTCTTCGGGCGATGGCTCGACCCGGCGCACGACTTCGGTGATCGGCGGCAAGTCGGGGGCGACCTGCTCTTTGGTTCGCCGCAACACGAAGGGGGCGAGCCGCAGACGCAGGCGTTCGCTGGCGTTGCGGTCGCGGTCGACCTCGATCGGGCGAGCGAAACGCTCGCGGAAACTCGCCCAATGGCCGAACAAACCGGGCAGCACCAGATTCATGATCGACCACAACTCGGCGAGTCGATTTTCAACCGGCGTGCCGGTCAGCGCCAAACGCCACTGGGCGGGAAATTCAGCGAGCACCGCTGCCCGTTTGGCCGCCGCGTTCTTGACCATCTGCGCTTCGTCGAGGACCAGCGTCGCCCATGGCACCTGCTTGAGCCGCTCGGCGCCGCGGGTCGCGAGCTGATAGCTGGCGAGCACGATGTCGCCGGCGTGCGGCTCGGTCAGCTCGCGATCCTCACGGAAGACGCGCACGCGCAAACCTGGTGCAAAGCGCGCCAGCTCGTCGATCCAGTTGCCCTCGACCGAGGTCGGCATGATCACCAGTTGCGGGCCGAGCGTCGCGCGCCGCACCAGCATCGCGGCTGCCTGCACCGTCTTGCCCAGGCCCATGTCATCGGCGAGCACCGCGCCCGCGCCCCAGTGCGCCAGGCGCGCCATCCAGCTATACCCTTCGCGCTGATAAGGTCGCAATTCAGCGATGAATCCCGGGGGCAACGCATCGTCGATGGCGCCGGCAAGCGCCAAGCGTTCGCTGAGCTCGCTCCACGCCGAGTCGGTGACGACCTGCGTCGGAGCGAGATCGCGGGCAGCTTCGGCGAGCAACGGCGCGGCCAGCGCCGGAGCACGTTTGCCGTGATCGTCTGCGGCGGCGGCGATCAGCTCGAGACGTCGTCGCAGACCAGCGGTCAAGCGCACCAGCCGGTCGGCCGACACCGCGACGTAGCCACGTCGCTCCTTCAATGCCTGCAGCAGATTCGCGAGCGCGATGACCTGACCATCGACCTCGACCCCGCCGCCGAGTTCAAGCCAATCGCGACCGCCAGGTGCCGCGTTGACGCGCAGGGTGAACGAGTTTTCGTCAGCCTCGCTGACGTGCAGCGGAGCGCCGCGCCAGAGGGCGTTGACGCCCTGATCGGCCAATCGCGCAACCAACGCCAGGGCCGCTTCTGATGCCAACTGCCAACGGTATTCGTGGCGATCCGCGGTGGATAATTCCAGGCGATTCGCCAACGCCCGCGCCGCCGCATGTTCGCCCACCGGATCACGCCGCGCGTGCACCCATTCGTCGCTCGCCCCCGGCTGCGGGCGACGCGCCGACACCAGCGCGACCCCATGACCCGGCGCGAACCACGGCCCATCGCTCAACGGCCGCACCTGGAATTCGACATGCAGCGCGTGCCCGAGCTGTTCGAGCAGGACTCCCGGTTGGATGATCGGTGGCAGTTCGCGGGTTTCTCCCGGCGGCACCACGCCCAGTCGGGCGGTGACCGCAGCCACCGGGCCCGCAGTGAGCAGCGCGGCTGGAATGGCGACCGGATGCCGCGCGAGCCGGGCCATCGCCAGCGTCTGGCCCGAGGTGGCCGCCAGCACCAGCAGTTGCGCAATGTCCGTGGTGCCCACGCCATTCGGACTCGCGGCGACCACCACGTCATCGCCGAAGAAGCGGGTCCAATCGTCGCGGTTTTCAAATTGCGGACAGTGCACGCGGAAACCATCCGGGTCCTCCTGCAACGTCAGCGACAGGCCGGTCACGGTGGTCGACAGCAATTGGCCACTGGCATCGATCAGGTTGTGCTGGCTCGCCAGATTGCGCCATAAGGCGAACGAGCGCAGCGCGCGCTCCTGATCCTCGACCAGCAGTCCCAGCAACAGGCGATCGGTATCGGTCAACGCCACGGTCAACGCCTGCGCCAATTCGCGTAGTGGGCGGACCTTGCCCCAGCCGGTCTTGGTGCGCGGCTGAATCGCCGGCTCGAGTGGCCGATGATGCGCAAGATCGACCACCCACACCAAGCGCCGCTCGACCTGCTTGGCGGCGGCCTCGGCGTGACGTTGCGCCTCGTCGCGCTCCTTGATCCCCAGATCACGGTCGAGCGCCTCGAACAGGGTGCGCGCCTCGTCCGAAGCGTTGATTCCCAATAGATCGCGCACCGGCGCCAACTGCTGCCATTGGCGATGTTCAACCCGATGAGCGAACACCTTAGCCAACGACCACAGGTGCAGGCAGATCGCTCCGGGCTTGGCGTTGACCTGATTGAATCCGCAGGTGCAGCGCAGGTTTAGCTGAAAGCGTTGAGCCGCTTGCGGCTGGACCTCGATCACCGGGTGATGGGTGGCCTTGCGCGGGGCGGTCTCCTCATAGACGAACGTCGTCTGGGTTCCGCCAGGCAGCTGCCCGTCGACCGCCCCCTGCGCCTGAAAGGCGACACTGTGCAAGTCGCCGTGTGCACCCTTGCCGCTGTATTGCCAGTGCAGATCCGCGAGCACCAACCCATTCAGGTGGTGATGCAATGAACTGATCCGTTCATTGGCGTCAGCCGGCATCTCGCAAACACGATCCCGCGACCGAACAGGGCGCAAGGCTTAGATTCAAATTGCCGCGAAGCCGGGGCGCCCACGCATCCGCCTCAGTCGTCGGTCTGCGCTTTGCGATCCGGACGGCCGGCGAGCACCCAGCGCAGGTAGGCATCCAGGAATGGCTGCACGTCGCCGTCGAGCACATCCTGGATGCGGCTGGTGGTGTGGCCGGTGCGCAAATCCTTCACCATCTGATAGGGCATCATCACGTAAGACCTGATCTGATGACCCCAGGCGATCGTGCCCCGTTCGCCCTTGAGATCCTTGAGCTCATCGAGGCGCTCGGATTCTTTCGCCTGCTGCAGCTTGGCGACCAGCATGCTCATCGCGGTGGCCTTGTTCTGTACCTGGCTGCGCTCGGCCTGACAGGCGACGAACAGCCCCGTGGGCACGTGGGTGACGCGCACCGCCGAGTCGGTTTTGTTGACGTGCTGACCGCCCGCGCCCGAAGCCCGGTAGGTATCGATGCGCAGTTCCTTCTCGTCGAGTTTGACCTCGCCGACATCGGCCATCACCGGGGTGACTTCGATCGCGGTGAAACTCGTCTGGCGCCGGGCATTGCTGTCGAATGGCGAGATCCGCACCAGACGATGAGTGCCCATTTCGGCCTTGAGATAGCCGTACACGTTTTCCCCGGTGATGCGGATCGAGCACGATTTCAGACCCGCTACTTCGCCCGGCAGCATGTCGAGCACGTCGAAGGTCCAGCCGCGTTTCTGGCAGAATGCGCTGTACATGCGAAACAGCATCTCGCCCCAATCGCAACTTTCGGTGCCGCCGGCCCCGGGCTTGATCGAGAGGTAGACATCCGCCCGATCATAACGGCCAGACAAGGCCAAGGTCAGCTCGAGCTGATCGTACGCTTCGCACAGCCGGCCGTGTTCGACATGCAAGTCGCTCAGGCTCGGCGCATCGTTTTCCGACTCGGCCATTTCGCCCAGTTCGCGCGCGTCACGCGCCGCCGTCGCCAGCGTCCGCCACGGCTCGACGATGCCTTTTATCGCCTTGAGCTCATTGACCTGGACCTGCGCACGCGCGGCGTCATTCCAAAAATCACCCTCAGCCATCCGCGATTCCAGGCGGGCGATCAGCTGCTCCTTGACCGGGATGTCGACGACCTTGGCGAACTCGCCGATCTTTTTTTCGATCGCGCTCAGACGGTCGTACAACTCACCCACGGGGGTTCCTTCGGTCAGGGGATTCGGCCAGCGCAAACACTCTGGCCGCGCAGTCGGCCGGGCAAGCAGGCCACCTCAGCGCGCTTTTGATGCGGCCGGGGACGCGGACTTGACCAAGGAGCCTTCACCGGGCGGGCGACCAATTGGTAGTGGCAACTTGAAAATAGTTGCTAGCTTCCGCGTGCGGTTGCCTCTCGTGCACTCGTCGTCGGCGGCTACGTCTAGCCGCCTGGGACATCTGTCCCAGTAATCAAAGACGTCCGCAGCAGTTCAACTTAACTGCTGTGGGCTATCAGTACGGGGCGGCACAGCCGCTCAGGTCGAGGCTCTTGTGGAACTCTATGTCGGTAACTTGCCCTGGTCGATCAACGACGATGGGCTGACTCAACTCTTCGCGACGCACGGCAAAGTCGCGCGCGCAAAGGTCGTGATGGATCGCGAAACGGGCCGCAGCCGCGGCTTCGGATTCGTGACCATGGGCTCGCCCGCGGAAGGCCAGTCGGCCATCCAGGCGCTCAACGGCCTTGATTGCGAAGGTCGCCCGTTGCGCGTCCGCGCTGCTGAGCCCAAGCCTCCGGGCGGCGCTGGCGGCGGCGGCGGTGGTGGCTTCGGCGGCGGCGGTGATCGTGGCGGCGACCGCGGCGGTGACCGTGGCGGCGATCGCGGCCCTCGCCGTGACGACCGCGGCCCTCGCGGCGGCGGCTTCGGGTCGCGCTGAGCTGAGTCCGGCTGCAGGCCGGCGGGATCCTCGGATCACGCCGGCCTGCAACTCTCTCTTCTCAACGTTCGGTCTGGGAAACCAGAATGAACGTACACGAAAAAACACCCTAGGCGAGTAATCGCCTAGGGTGTTTCGTTGTTTTTAGCCAAAAGCCGCCCCCGTCGATCAACGACGGGTGCGGCTTTGTTTTTGCAGATCGTGCCGTCGCCTTATTTATCGAGCGCGCCGCCGGCCTGTTTCCAGCCGCTGATGCCGGCTGAGAAGTGCTTCACGTTGGTATAACCCAGCGCCTTGGCGGCGTCAGCCCCATCTTTGTA
>JANYGY010000043.1 GCA_025362255.1 Planctomycetales bacterium | reverse complement strand
TCATCAAGCGCCATCCGAAAGGGCACTAATCCGCAAGGCCCGAGCTGGAGCTCGCTGACAGCCGACGCCAAGTGACATCCTGGAACGAATCATCTGCCGAGAGGCGACGACGGCATACTCAAGGGCGAAGCCCACAACTCCTGGAACGACGCGGCCGCCGAGGGGCGGTGGCGGCATAGAATCGGCGGAGCCGATGCCGCCACTTTTTCCGGCCGTAGCCGGAAAAAGAGCCCCGACAACGCCCGGGGGTAGGCCGCAGGCCGTAGGGGCGAAGCCCCTGAAAAATAGGGGCGAAGCCCCTGAAACTTACAAGCCCTTTTCGATCTCTTCGAAGATCACTACGTCCGCCTGCACCACGATCATGCTCTTGAGCAAGGTTTCCTGGCGGCCATTGGTTGAGAACAACCGGCCAAGGAAGGGGATATGGCTGAGGAACGGTACGCCTGCATGTTCACGTGCAGATTCGCCGTTGGTCATGCCCGCGATCACCAGACTGCCGCCATCAGGGATGGTGACCGAGGTGCGGGTCGACTGGTAAGCGAGCTGCGGGATGAGCAGCGGCGCACTGCCGGCGATCACACTGTTGCCGCCACCGATCGGTGGTTTGACATTGGGATCGATCGGACCGCCGGGGAAGGTGCCGTTGGTTGCAGGATTGATTGCCCCACCGAAACGACGCCACAGCTTCACTTGGGCATTGGTCGGACGCAGGGTCATGGTGATGTATTTTTTGTCGGCCGAGGCGATCGCGACCACATCCAACACGGTACCGTAGGACAGAACCGTGACGATCGGGTCGTATTGCCCCTGAACCACGTCGTAGTCAGCGACGTAGCTTTGCTGATTCATGTTCACCAAGTGCGCCTGCTGGCCATTGAACATCGTCAGATCAGGCTCGTAGATGACGTTGCCTTTTCTTTCCTTCTCGACCGCATGCAGGACCGCGCTGGCGTACAGATTGTTGCCCACGGACCACGCTTGGCTGCCGAAGCTGAAACCTTCGCCTGTCCCCGGTGGCTGGAGCGAGCTCGACGTGGTGTAGCCCAACAAGGTGCTATTGATGGTCGCTGCGGTGTTAGTGTTGGTTGAATTGTTGCCGTAGAAAGCGCCGAAGGGCTGACTCGGATTAGAACCGTTGACCGGTGTGATCGGCGACACGCCCGAGCCTGGAGGGGTGATAGGCCCTGAGAAATTGTTCCAGTTGACCCCGATTTCTTCGAGGGCCGAGTTTTCAACCGTCAGGAACTTGCACTTCACATGGATCTGAGTGCCCTTTTGGTTGCGCAGCGAGCGTAACAGTTCGTCAACTTGACGATGCACATCGGTGGATTGGGTAACCACCATCGAGCCATTGTATTCGCCGATGTCGACGCCGGCTGCAGTCCAGGTGGGAGGGGCGACGACGCGCTTGATGATATCGATGAATTCGCTGGTTTCCTGCTTTTCGGCGGTGTCGATCGGCGGCAACAGGGTCGCGCCTTTGCCTCCCGGTTCGGGAATATCGAGTTCAGGTCCGGGAAAACTCTGCATGGCATGCGTGAGATCACGGATGTCATAGATCTTCATGTAATAATCGCCGCGCAGCCCTTCTGTGTTCGACACATAGATCGCTTCATCGCGCAGCGTATAATTCAATGAGGTCAACTTCATGATGAAATCGAGCACATAGCGCAATTTCATCTTATCGACTTTGAGCGTGATCGGCGGCGGTGCCGGATTCATCGCTTTGGGGTCGAGAACGATGTTGGCGTTGGTCACGCGCTGCAGGAAGGACACGACCTCGCTGAGGTCCTGATCTTGGAAATCGAGGGTAATCTCCTGCTCGAGCTGATTCTGGATGTCTTTGCGCCACGCCTGGTCTTCGCCCTGGTTGCCGCGCACCGGAGCGCTGCGGCGGGCATCGATCTCGGCCCAATCACTGGAATAGCGGATGATCTCAAGCTGCGGCAGCATCGACATGCGGATCTGTTCGGTGAGCAACTTGTGCTCTTCATCCCAACGATCGGCAGTGACCTGACGCAGATAGGCATGCCGCTCACGCCGTGCTTTGGCGAGCAGCGAAGCGGCCCGATCTTCGGCGCGGTTGATCTTCAGGACCTGATCGCAGAGCAGAATCGTTTCGTCAAAGTCGCGGCGTTCGCGAGCGCGTTGGGCGCGCTTGAGCATCGCGTCGATCCGGTCGCGTTCGATCTGCAGGCTCAGATCACGTAACTGCTGCTGTTTATCCAAGGCGGTCTGGCTGCGCTTGGATGCCGACTCACGTTCACTCTTGGCGCTGCGGGTGCGATTTTCTTTGAGCAAGGTCTCGGCGCGGCGCATCTCGGGTTCGCGCGCCGGATCAGCGAAGGGCAGGGTCTCAAGACGAACCGAGGCTTGCTGGAACAGCCGTTCGGCTTCGGTGTAGTCGCCGGCTTCCATGGCCTTTGCGCCATCATCGAGGCGGGCGATGGCCTCGGCCTTCAGTTCTTGCTGGCGCACATTCAGCTCATCGGCCATGCGGTCGACCGCGGTCGAGCGGCTGTCGCGCAACAGTCCGGCCATCGCCTCGGCATTATGCAGGGCCGTGCGGTATGTTTCATTCGCCGGGGCGAAATCGACGGCTTGGCGCAGATCTTTGACCGCGTCATCGAGCCGCGCCTGATCCCGGGCTTTCATGCCCGAGACATAGGCCGCCTCGGCCAACGCTTGGCGCCGGCCATCCGCCGGACTGACCTCGGGAATGACGACCGGCCCGGGGGCGGGCTGGGTCGAAACCGGCGCCGATCCGTTATCGGGAACCGTCGGCTGTGGCGCCTGGTCGGCAGCCATGAGCGGCATTCCGCACAGCGCCAGCATCGACAGCGTCAAAGCCCCGTGGGTGTGGGCAAAAGTACGCGAAAAATTGCTCTGGCGCGGAGAGAGATTGGTCACAGCTTCGCCTCCTGTTCATCGTAGGAAATGATCGTGATGGTGGCCATCAAGTAGAGCTTTTCATGGTCGCTGTACTTGCCTCGGTGGCCGAAAAGCCGACCGAGATAGGGAATGTTGCCGAGAAAGGGAACACGGGATTCGGTAGATTCATCAGCAGCCTTGCCGAAACCGCCGATCAACACCGACCCCCGGTCAGGGATGGTCAACGTGGTCGAGGCCTCTTTGACCGTCAGGTTCGGCAATTCGATCGGATAGGCGCGGGTGTCGAGCGCGAGAAAAAGCGGGTCGTTCGGGTCGAATTGGATGAAACGATCGCCGTCTGAATTGCCGCCACCGCCGCCGCCGCCGAAACCACCGCCGCCGCCCAAGCCACCGCCAATCCCATCATTATTTAATAGGATAGGATTTACGGTGGTGAGATAGTCGGTGAAGAAGCGAATCGAGGAAATCGCCGGCTGGAAATCGAGCGTCACATACTTTCGGTCAGCCGAGATGTAGGGCTTAACATCCAAGCTCGCACCAGTGGCGATGACTGAGATTTTGGGATCCAAGATATTCGACGCGACTTCGTAATCGCTGATGTAAGCAGATTGAATCCCGACG
>JANYGY010000023.1 GCA_025362255.1 Planctomycetales bacterium | reverse complement strand
CTCGGTCTCGGGCATCGCCCGGGTCCAGGCGTCGGGAAATTTGCTTTTCAGCCACAGGCACTTGGCCGCCAGCAACATGCTTTCGCCCGAATTCTTGGCGTACAGATCCGCATCGACGGTGCCCGCATTGGCCAGCGAGGCCGCCATCTCCCAAAAGCTGGTGACCTGCCGGACGTAGGCATTTTCCGGCTTGCTGGTGTCGGAACAGATCGACTTGGCTTCGTCAGCGGTGGCCGGAAACCAGCCGATGAACCACTCGCGGGCTTTACGCATGACCCCTTCGCGGCGCAGGTCATAGAGACGCAAAATGAGGTCGGCATCGTGATAGGACGGCATGAGATAACTCCTTGGGTGATACTGGGGACGTTGGCGGAACTGAGACGGAACTGAGACGGAACTGAGACGGAACTGAGACGGAACAGGAGGGCGCAGAGATCGCAGAGATCGCAGAGAAGAGGTGAGGGCTGAGAGTGATCAGTCGTGGCTTTAAGCCCTCAAGGCTGTTCTCCTTTCTTCCTCCTGAAGTTCTCCGCGGCCTCCTGTTCGTTTTTTCAAGTTCGTTTTTCGAAGTTCGTTATTCCAGCCAGTCCTGGCCGGGTTCGTGCATGCCGGGGAGCCATACGATGCGTTCGCGATTGATCGCCTGGCCGAGCGCGAAATCGACGGCGTTCTGCGCGGATTGCATCTCCATCTGATAGCGCCCGTCATAGCTGCAGCTGCCTTGGTGGCAGCACAAGAAGACATTCGGCAAGGTCGCCAGCGGGCCGGTGTATGGCTCGTGGTGATATACATCCAGGCCAGCGCCGGCGAGATGCCCCGACTTCAGCAGGTCGAACAGGGCGGTCTCGTCGAGCACTTCGCCGCGGCAGGTGTTGAGCACCACCGCTCCCCGGCGCATCGCCGACAAGCGCTCGCGATTCATGATCAACTCGGTCGAGCGGGTGTAGGGCAGGTGGATGGTGATCGCCAGCGACCGGGCGAGCAGTTCGTCCAAACTGACGTAGCTTACCCCGGTGGCGGCGGCCCACGCGTGATCCTCGCGGAGGTCGTGCGCGATCACTTCCATGCCGAAGGCCTTGGCGATCACCGCGACTTGCCGCCCGATGCGTCCGCAGCCGAGAATGCCGAGGGTTTTTCCGGTCCACAGGATGCCGGTGTGACGTTTCCAAGTACCCGCGCGCAGGGCTTCGTGGCCTTCGACGAAACGGCGCCCGACTGATATGAGCAAGCCGAAGACCTGTTCGACTACCGACCGCGCTGGCGCATCCGGGGTGAACGTCACGGCGATGCCATGGTCGCGGCAAAAACGCCAGTCGAGGCCATCGAGGCCGACCCCGACGCGCGCGACATGGGTCAGCCGGGGCAGGCCGGCTTTCAGCGCCCAGCCGGGCAAGGGTTCAGTGCCCGCGAGCAGCACGTCGACATCGCCGAGCAGGTCAGCGGTCTCTTGCGAGGTGTGCTTGCGTGCATGCGGCGACAGGCGCACGGCAAAACCGTTGGCGCGCAGCAGATCGGTGGGATCAGGGCTGGAGATGGCGTACGGCCAACTCGACATCTGGGCGGTCCACCGGGCAGCGGTCTGCGTCATGGGGCAAGATCGTGGGTCACCGAGTTGCGGGACAAGGCGGTTCATGGTGACGCGTTCCTGCGCAGCACGCATGGGTGTGAGCGGTGAGGTTGCTGCATGACTTCGTCTGCGATCCCCGTAATCATCCACCTGGAGATGGCATAGTGCGCATTTTTCTAGCCGTGATTGCACCTGTTTTTTGGTTCATGTCGCTGGCTGGGATCGGCCTTGGCGCGGTGGAACAGTCCGTGCCGGCGGTTGCGCCTGCGGGTGCGTCAGCGGCGCAGATTACGCTCAGCGATGAGCAACGCGCGTGGATCGCTCTCCATCCGACCATCACGATCGCCTTGGATGATGCGAATCCGCCGTTGAATTTTCGCCGTCCAGATGGGACGTATGCTGGGATCAGCGTCGATTACCTGGGTCTGATCGCGGCCAAAGCAGGGCTGCGGCTCGAGCTGCGTGGCTGGTCGTGGAACGAAGCCTTGAGCAAGGCGATGCATCACGAGGTGGACGGCGTCATGTCCGCCGCACGCAAAGAAGATCGGCTGACGGCATTGGATTTCACTGAACCCTATTGCGTGACGCCGATGGCGATGGTCACCGCTCAGGATTTTCCCGCGGTTGAAAATCTCGGTGGATTTTCAGGTCGTAGGGTGGCGGTGGTTACCGGTACCGTGCGCGTTCCGTTGTTGCGCAAACAAATTCCAAATGTCGTCCTGATCGAGGTCGCCAATCCCGGCGAAGGGATGCGCGCGATCGTCGAAGGCCGGGCCGACGCCTTCTTTGATGACCTGCCGGTGATCCAGGAACAGATCGACACCTCCCTGATCCGTCATTTGCGAGTGGCGTTGCTGTACATTCAGCCCGAAGCCGGAGCGCTGCGCGTCGGGGTGCGCAATGACCTGCCGCCGTTGCGGACGATTCTGGATCAGGCGATCGCCGCGATCAGCACCGACGAGCACCGCGCGATCCGCGATCGCTGGCTGCAGATGGCAAACGGTGTCGTGGTTGAACGCGATCTCGGATTGACCGCCGAGGAACGCACGTGGCTCAGGGCGCATCCGGTGATCCGGGTGGCGTGCGATCCCGACTGGGCTCCGATCGAATCCCGCGACGCCGCGGGAAATTGGCGGGGTATTTCCATCGATTACCTTGAACGCCTGAACCGTCTCCTGGGGGTTCGTTTCGACATCGATGACGTGCACACCTGGCAAGAAGCGCAGGCTCACGCCCACAGCGGCGGCATCGACCTGATCACCTCATCCGCCGACACCCCTGAACGTCGCCGTGAGTGGGCTTTCACCGCGCAGTACGCGACGTTTCCGATCGCGATCTTCGCCCGCAGCGAAGTCGGCTATCTGCACGGCCTGGAATCCCTGACCGGCAATCGGGTGGCGGTGGTGACCGGGTACGTCGAGGCTGAGATGCTGCGTCGCGATGGTCGCGGGATCGACGTCGTCGAAGTCGCCAATACTCGCGCGGGACTCGAACAGGTACGCCTGGGGACGGTGCGCGCGTTCGTCGGCGGGCTGCTGCCCACTGCCTATGAATTGCAAAGCGAGGGTGACCTGGGGATCCACGTGGTCGGCGAAACGCCGTATGCCCATCACCACGCGATGGCGGTGCGCCGCAATCAGCCCGAGTTGCTGGCGATCCTCGACAAAGCCCTGCGCGCGATCCCGCCGGACGAACGCGACACCATGGCGCGACGGTGGATTTCATTAAGCGACCAGCGGCACACCGACTTGAACCTGCTGTGGCAGCTGGGGCTGCCGTTCATGATCCTGCTCGGCGTGTTCCTGTATTGGAATCGACGGTTGCGCGGCGAGATCCGCAACCGGACGCAAGCCGAAACCGAATTGATCGCGTACCGCGATCGGCTTGAAGCCGCGGTGACCGCCCGCACCGCTGATCTCGAGACCGCGCTCGGTCGCTTGCGGCGTCTTGCAGCGGGTATCGAACATACTGCCGAGGGCGTGGTCCTGGCTGACCCCGAGGGCCGCATCGGGGTGGTCAATCCGGCCTTCACCAGAATCACCGGCTTTTCGGCGGCCGCGGTGGCCGGCAAGAATCTGGAACTTATCGGCCTGCGCTGGAATGACCCAGCGATACGCGCCGGAGCGTGGCGCGGGCAGATCTCGGGCCAGCGGCCCGATGGCGGGAATTACGAGTTGGAAGTCGCCGTGTCGGCGGTGCGCGACGGCACCGGCCAGCTGGTCGATCTACTGGCGGTGATGCGTGACATCACCGCCACCCGGCTCATCGAACAGCGCCTGGTCCAGGCTCAGAAATTGGAAGCGGTGGGCACCCTCGCCGGCGGCATCGCCCACGATTTCAACAACATCCTGGCCGCGATCCTCGGCAATGTCGAGCTCGCCAAGCGGCCTGCCCTGAGTGAAGACAAACGGCTGACCCATCTGGAGAAAGTGATCGCCGCCTGCGATCGCGCCCGGGACCTGGTGCGCCAGATGTTCACCTTCGCGCGGACCACGCCGCAAGCCCGCCGGCCGGTGGAACTGGCGCCGATCATCAGGGAAGTGCTCAGTTTGCTGCGCCCCTCGCTGCCTGCGACGATCGAGATCCGCAACCGCCTGAGCCAAGGCACGGTGGTGCTCGGCGACGCTACGCAGTTGCACCAGATCATCATGAATCTGGTGACCAACGCCGGCTTGGCGATGCCGTCGGGTGGCGTGCTGGATGTCGAGTTGTCGATGATCGATGTCGACCCCGCCTTTTCGGCCCAGCATGTCGGTCTGCGTTGTGGCCCGGCGGCGCGGATCATCGTCCGCGACAACGGCGTGGGCATGACCCAGGCGGTCCAGGCGCGGATCTTCGAGCCGTTTTTCACCACCCGGGTGCAGGGCCAGGGCACCGGACTCGGCCTAGCGGTGGTGCACGGCATCGTGCGCGATGGCGGTGGGGCGATCACCGTGCACAGTGAAGTCGGGATCGGCACCGAATTCTCGGTGATCCTGCCGCTGACCGATGGCACCGGCAGCGACACGAACCGCAAGATCAGCAATCGACTGCTCAAAGGTCAGCAGCAGCGGATCCTGTTCGTCGATGACGAGGTCGGCATCTGCGAGGTCGCGCACGAGATGCTGACGACTTTGAATTACCGCGTCGACGTGGCGCGCGATGGCCTTGAGGCGCTAGCGCTGATCCGCGCCGAGCCGTCAGCTTATGACCTGCTGATCACCGATGCGGCGATGCCCCACCTGAGCGGTCCTGAGCTGATCACCTCGGCGCGCGCGCTGGTTCCTCGCCTGCCGGTGATCCTCTGTTCGGGCCAAAGCGACATCGGGCGAACGCTTACCGCTGGTGATATCCGCTTTCTCGCCAAGCCGATCACCATGGCCGATTTGGCCACGGCGATCAGCGAGGTGTTGCGGGCAGACGCCACAACTTGAATGCCAGATGCTGGCGGAAGGCCGGCACCGGCAGCGCCAAGGCGCCGCCTGGATGATTGAGCTGCTGCTGCGAAAGGATCGCGCCAGCGGCGGGATCCCACCATTCCAGCTGCATCTCGCCAGGGCGAACCTCGTCACCGAGGTTCAGCGAGGCTTCGCCGATCAATCGGCCCGGACCACCATTCATCGACCACGGTCGATCGACGATGTAGCCCAGCATCCGCCCCGGCCGCGACCATGCCCGGCACCACAGGTCGCTAGCCTGTGACGCGGTGCCCGCAGCGAGGTCGATCGCCGGCGCGATGCATTTGGCGTCGGTCCCGCGCAGATCCTCACCGGCGACGAAGCGATTGATCGCGCCATAGGCAGCGAAGCGATCCTCTTGATCGATCCATTCGAACCACCACAGCATCGGCGAACCGCCATGGCCGCTGACCAGACCGGCCCACGGCCCGACCGCGAATTCTGCACGCATCCGTTCGATGCTGGTGCCGCCGGCATTGCCGCCGAATTCAGTAACCAGAATCGGTTTGCCGAGGCTCGCGAGTCCGCGCGTCGGCTGCCGCGGATCGCGGGTGCTCTGGTTCAGCAGTTCGGCGATCGCGGTCTCGTCGCCATGATAGGCATCGATGGTGACATAGCTGATGCCCGGCTGGGTCGTGATCGACTGATCCGGAACCGTCCAATCGCCGCACCAATGGGTGGTGATCGGATGCTGATAGGGATCGCGCGCGCGCAGCGCGGCTGACGCCCGGGCATGCCAGGCGCTGACCTCAGTGGTCGGGGCGTGGGTGAGGTTGACCTCGGCCCATAATTTCCAGCCGAGCAATGCCGGGCTGTCGCCATAACGCGCACCCAGATAGCGGAAATACCGCTGCTGATATGCGAATGCCCTTGGGTCGGTGAAGAGCTGCGCCGGCGAATCGAGCCAGCCGCCATTCCGGCGATTATACGGATGAAACCGCCAGTCTTCTTCTTCGCCATCGCCGGCGCGAGCCATGCCGTGGTTGAAGATGCTGAGGTTGACGCGCACGCCGAGCTGTTCAGCGCGATCGAGAAAACGATCGAGCGCCGCGGCGTGGCCATCGTGATAGCGCCCCGGACCGCGAAACCCGGGCCACCCGGTCGACCATTCCAAGCCGAGATTCCACGGACTCAGCCAGGCTTCGCAGGCGGTGCCCCCGCCAGCGGCCAAGCGCTCAAGAAACGCCGCTCGGGTCAGCGAGCCGCGGTCGGGCGTCAACTTGGTCTTCAGCGCCGAGACGCTGCGCACGTCATAGGTCGAGTTCAGATTGCAGCCCGCTGGCCAGATGAAGGCGCCATCCGCGCTGAAGAAACGCGGATCCGACTTATCGACCTTGATGATCCCGTCCCACGGTTGCCCGCTGACGACCAGGTCGGGCAGAGCGATGACGGTGGTCGGGCATCCCGCGCGGGTGGCGGTCAAGCGCAGGTGATGGACGCCCGGCAGGCGCGGGCGGAAGCGCACGCGAAAGCACGGCGCGCCGGCCGAGGTCGATTGTTCGAGATCGCCACGATCACTGGCGATCACCGGCTGATCGTGGAATCCGGCGAGCGTGACGTTGCTGCCGTCGGGCTCGGTCACGGCGAGATCGAGCGCATAGAGAGCCGGGTCGAACGGCTCAGCGGGGTACGGCAGGGGCCGCACGGCCAGGCTCCAGCGCACGCCAGTGGCGGCGTGGGCCAGGGCACCGTCGAATCCATCGAGCACGCAGTCGGTCAACGCGTTTGGCGAACCTTTCGGTGACCCCGAGGCGTCCGGGCCAAGCGTCTTCAGCTCCGCATCGATGCCGATCAGCACCGTTGAAGGGACATCGGCAAACAGGAACAAGCCGACCCGTTGCGCATCGATCGCGGTCGAGGCGCTCCACGTGCCGCCATGGCCTTCAGCAGCCATCATCGCCGCTGGATCCAGGCTCAGATGCACGGCTTGAACCCCGGCTATCAACCGCAGAGGGCACACCTGCTGGTACCATTGACCGCTACGATCAGCCCGCCACGCACCGACGCCGAGTCCGGCCGGCGCATCCGTGGGCACGGTGATCCGGGCGACGATCTCACCGGCCTGATCACGCACGCCGCTTGCTTGAAGAGCGGGTTCTTCGCGCAGCAGGACGACGGTGGTCAGCGGGGCCTGCAAGGCCAGGCGGGTGACGCAGCGATTGGCGGCGCGCACGCTGCCGAGTTTGATCTGGACCTCGGGCGCGAGCTGGTCCACGGTCAGGCTGCCGACGCAGGTGATCGAGCCCGCGCCGCGCAGCTTAGCGGCGAAAGTGCCGGGCACGATGTCCAGCTCACCGCCCGTCAGATCGAGGGTGCCGGTGCCGGCGATGCGCCCCGCGCGCAGGCGATGCCCGGCAAGGTCAAGCGTCGCGTCCGGCGCGAGATTCACCGTGGTCTGGCGCAGATCGAGATCCGCTGCCAGGCTGACGTGACCGTCGATGATGAGGTTCGCGTGCTGCGGCACGACGCCCAGCCGGGCACCCTCGCCCAACGCCAGCGTGCCTTCACCGAGGACGGGTCCAACCACGGTCACGGGACCGCTGACCGACACTTTGGCGGCCGTAACAAAGCCTTCGACGGGCACCACCTGCCAAGTCTTGCCCGGGTTCGGATGCTGGCCGTCACCGTTGGGATCATTCCACAAAAGCTGCATCGAATTGGCGCCGTCGCCTTCCTCGTACTGCACCCGCATCCGATACATCCCGGCGTTCAAGCCGTGTTGCACCGTGGCCTGGACTGCGCCGTGACCTGTGGTCCAGCCGTTGTCCCCCCACTCATCGCTGCTGATCTGGCCATCGCCATTGCGATCGATCCACACCCGGCTGCCATCATCGGAGTTCGTCGCGAGGTCGGTGCCGTTGGTGAAGACCCGCAACCAGCCGTCCCACTGGAATGAAAAATTCGCCCAGTCGCCATCATTGCCGCCGATGCCCCAGCGCTTGCGCTCGGCGGCGGTCCCGGGGGCGGCCGTCGGAAAGAAAATCTGGGTATCAACCCGGGTTCCGGCGATGACCTGGGTCGATCGCCAATCGTCTTCGGTCACCGCGCGCAGACTGATGGCGACCACGCTCGCGGTCAGACCGGTCGCCCCCAACGCTTCTAGCGAGAGCGTTCCGGCGAGCGTCGCGGGAGCTGTCGCGGTCAGCGTCGCGCCATTGATCCCAATGGTGAAATGGGTGTCGGTAAGGCCGGCTGCCAATGCGAGATCTTCGCCGTCCAGGCGGCGGTCCTCGGCAGCGCAGATCGCGACGGTGATCCCGGTGAGTGTGACCATACGGACAAATGAAATAGGCACGGGAGAAGTCATACAGCTCAAGCGGGTTGGCGTTGGCTGATAATGGTCGGTGGCGAATGCCGTGGCGATAACAGTTGTCCGATGAAGGGGCTGCGCGCAAAAGACGGCGGAACGCCCGCCGCTGGACCAGCTCAGCGCCTGTCGAACATCCGCCGCACATGTCCATCGGCTCCCTGGTTACCGTTCCCGAATTGCAGGCCGAAGGCCTCGCCCGACTGGTCGAGGTGCGCGGTGGCTACAGCGTCATCCGCTTCCTGGCCAGTGGTGCCGAAATGACCCAGGAGCAGGCCCGCGTGCTGCGCTATGCGCTGATGCCGGGGACGCGGATCACCGCCCAGATGGGGCCGAGCGCGGTCGCTGGGGCGATCACCGCGCGGCGCGTCCAGCGCGATGGCGCCAGCGGTCAAATGGTCTACGGCTTCGCGCCGCAGGACGGGGCCGAGACGGTTGTCCGCGAAGACGCCGTGATCAGCGTGACCACCGTCCACGATCCGGTCGAGCAGTTGACCACGGTTCAATTCAATGACCTGCGCCCGGCCTTCGCAAAGGCCGGCAGCGCCCTGGCGCCCGAGCCGTGGGGCCCGCAAACCACCGCCGCACGTGAAGAACTCCTCGCTTGGCGCGATGCCGCCTGGGTCACCACCGGCGGCGTGGTCGGCCTCGCCGCCGCCCGGGTGCGCGCGTTGCCGCACCAGCTGCTGGTCGCCCGCCGCGCACTTGATGACCGCCAGGTGCGCTTCCTGCTCGCCGACGAAGTCGGTCTCGGCAAGACCATCGAAGCCGGGCTGGTGATCCAGTCGCTGCTCGCGATCAAACCGGATCTGCGGGTGCTGATCATCGTCCCGGGGGCGTTGCTGTCGCAGTGGTTCCTGGAGTTGTACCTGCGTTTCGGCGGCCAGTCGTACCTGATGCTCGACGGCGAACGGCTGAAGACCTACGAGGGAAATCCGTGGGCGGGCGAGCAGTTCGTCCTCGCGTCGAGCCGCGCGGTCGAAGAGCTGGATGGCAAAGCGGCGCTGCGCTTGGCGACCTCCAAGTGGGACATCGTGGTAGTCGACGAGTGCCACCGCATGCAACCCGGCGGAGTGCTGTTCAAGCGGGTGTCGGTGCTCAGCAAGGCGAGTCCGCACGTGCTGCTGCTGTCGGCGACTCCGGCGCGTCAGCATCCGGATGCCTATCTCGCACTGCTCGCGCTGCTGCAGCCACAGGTCTGGCGACTCGATGATCTGCCGGCCTTTCGCAGTCGATTGGCGGCGCACGACCAGGTGGTCGCGCTGCTCGCCCAGACCCTCGCTGCGCCGACGGGCGAGCTCGCCGCTCTGGCGACCAAGTGGAGTGAGCTGTTGCCCACTGACTCGCTGCTCGTCACCCGGGCAGCGGCACTGAATCGTCAGCCTGCTGATTCCGCAGCGCGCACCGCCTTGATCGCGCACATCCGCGAACATCACCAGCTCGATCGACGGCTGATCCGCAATCGTCGGCAAGTGCTCGCCCGGCTGGCAAAAGACAGCGGCATTCAAGCGTTCGCGCCGACGACGCGCAGCCGCGAGCTCGTCGAATTCGCCCCCGACCCAGCGGAAATCGCGGCGCGTGCAGCGTTGGCGGCGTACCGGGTTGCGGTCATCGGAGCCGGTGCTGGAACCAAAACCGGAACCGGAACCAGCGCGGGAAAAAAGAAAGCCGCAGACATCCCGCCGCGACTCGCCCACTGGCTGATCCAGGTCGAGCTGGCGCTGGCTGCGCATCCGTCGGTGCTCGAGCGGCTGCTCGCGATGCGCGCCACGGTGCTGGCTGATCCCGAGGAATTCGCCGAGTACGCGCTGCGCGCCCGGCCAAGCGAGACCCTCGCCCAGGTGCTGCGTTCGGATCTGTCCGAAAATGAGATCGCCAGCCACGTTGCGATCAGCGCTGCCTGCCATTGCGATCGCGAGGCCGAGCCCGCCGCCCTCGCCGCGTTGCGCACGGCGACGGCTGCCTGGCAGACCGCGGCGAAACGTAAACCGACCGCCCGACTGACCGCGCTCATCGCCCGGCTGAACGAGTTCTGGCGTGAGCATCCGCAGGAGAAAGTCCTGGTTTTCACGACGCATTCGCTCGCCGTCGATCCGCTGGCCGAAGCTTTGCGTCAGGAGTTCGGTGACGCCGCGGTCGAGACGTTCGGCGCGCATCAGGACACCGTCGAGCGCGAAGAAGCTGCGCGGCGTTTCCAGGCCGACGATCGCTGTCCGCTGCTGGTCTGCGACCCGCTCGGCGGCGAGGGCCGCAATTTCCAATTCGTCTCGGTGATCGCGCACCACGACCTGCCATGGTCGCTGGCCGCCGTCGAGCAACGCATCGGCCGGGTCGATCGCCTGGGTCGCGACGGCGATATTCCCAGTTGGCTGCTGACCCCGACGGATCCGGCGGCGGTCGATGCTGCGTGGAGCACCTTGCTCGATGAAGCAGTCGGCGTGTTCACCGCCTCGTCATCGGGCTTGGAGTTCGTCGCCGATGCGATCGAGACCCTCGCGGTCGAGGCCGCGTTGCACGGCGGGGGCGTCGGCCTGCGCGCGGCGATTCCGCAGGCGGTGGCGCTGGTCGCCGCCGAACGCGATGCCCGCGATCGGCAAGAGGACGACTGCTTCCACGCCGACGCCGCGGCCTTTGCCGCAGCTGGTCGCGACAGCACGGCGCTGGTCGCCACCGATGCACCGGCGGGGGCCCTGGCGCGCTGGATCCGCGGCCTGGGTGGCGAAGCCCGTCGTGAAGAAGAATCCCCGCGCGCTTGGCGCCTGCGTACCCGCTATGGCGATGAACCGGTGATCGGGGTGTTCGATCGCGACGTCGCGTTGGCTCAGCCCAAACTCGCATTTCTCGGCATCGGCAACCAACTGGTAGATAGCCTGGTCGACGATGCGGCCAGTGCCCGGTGGTGCCGCGCCAGCGCTTGGCGTCGGCCCCGCGGTGCGCTCAACGCATGGGCGGGCTTGCGCGCGGTGTATGTTTTGACGCCAAATTACGCGCCGTTGGTCGCCGCCGGCTTGCGCTTGGAAGTCGTGCGCCGGTTGTTCATCGCCGCGCCCCCGCGGCGGGCCTTGGTCTGCGTCGACGAAGCGACCGGGGCGGTGGTCACGGAAAGCGCCGAGCCGGCGCTCATCGCCTGCCTGACCCCGGCTTTTTCGGTCA
>JANYGY010000260.1 GCA_025362255.1 Planctomycetales bacterium | reverse complement strand
GCGCCCCCGCACGGTGGCATGGCCTTTGGCCTCGATCGCATGATCATGCTGATGGTCGGCGCCGACAGCATCCGCGACGTCATCGCCTTCCCCAAAAATCAAAAAGCCCGCGATGAAATGCTCGACTGCCCAACCCCGGTGGCCGACAAGCAGCTGAAAGAACTGGCCCTGGTCGTGGCGGCGCAGACGAAAATCTGAGCACCGCTGCCGGCTGCGGAATGTGCGCAGCCGGCAGCGCCACGATGGTTTCGTCGTTTTTTTTATAATTTCTGAAATTCTGCAATCGTGGGTACAGATCGGAGCGAAATCCCTTTCATCGACGCCACTGCTGCAGCAGCTGCTCGGGCCAGTCGAATCATATCTGCCCAGCGGGAAGGATCGGCCATGGCGATCTCACGTTCCGCTTTAGATGGCAGCATGGCCTGCATCGCGTGAACGAGTTCACCTTGCAGTTCCGGGGGATGACCTTTGCCGATGACATCCTCGACGGCGCCCATGCCAAGCAGACGGGTGAGCAGTTTCGCGTGCTCAAAGCGTTTTTTCTGGTGTTCCAGCACGGCGTCGAGTTCAATCGATGGGAATCGTGCGCGGACCCAGGATTGTGCTTCGGAGGGTGTCTTCCGGGGAATGATCGGATCCAGATCAGCAGGATAATTTTCACTTAACCAGTCTTGCAGATCGCCCACTTTGCGCCGCTGTTTGTCGCGGCTGCGGTTCTCGTGGTTGGTTGCCGCCGGCATGAACATCCAGGGTCCGGCAAGTGGGCTCGACAGCACGAACCGCCACATCCGGTCGTAGGTGTCGAGCCAGGGCATCGCCGCTGCATAGCCAAGGGCAGCAAGGATCTGGCTCGGCTCGGCCGTCAGATTCACATCGCTTTGCCACGCGCAGTCACGGTCCGCGCGATACCGCAAGCCATCCATGCCGAACACCAAGCCGTGCCACGCGGCAACTCTGCCGAGGAGCATGCCGAAGTCGCCGCCAGCGTAAAAGAATCGTGTGGCTGCCGCCTCTTCCGAAGCGCAGCAGATGAAATCAACTTGGACAATGCGCGGCGTCGCTTGGCCCAACTGCCACGGCAGCGGCACAGGCACGCTGAGTACGTCTGAATTGCGGCTGATGGCCTGGGCATTGGCCTCGATCAGCTGGCAAAATCGGATCACCGTCTCGGGCGGAGCCTCGCAGATCACATCAATGTCCCCGTGATCTTGTTTTTCTGCCACCCAGGGCACCAGGTATAGCGGGCGGTGATCAACCAACTGCCAGTTCCGATGCAGATGATGGACGAGGTCGATGACCTCTGCAGAGGTCAAGCGAATCGGATCAAGATGCTTTAGTGCGTTGCCACCCATGAAAATTTCCTTGGCGTAGAATTGCAGCAGATACCCGCATCGCCAGGACGTGTGCCTAACTGATTTCGCCCGTAAGGCGGACACTGTCTATGTCGTCTTTGTAACTTCAGGAGCTCGCTGGTCGGCGGCCCCACGCGATGGCCAGGATGACGCCGAGGACGAGTGCCAGGTCGATACCGTCGATGTGCTCATTGAGCAGCACCACGGCATAGGTGATCGCGGTGAAGGGTTGCAGGTACTGCCATTGGCTGATGCGTGCGACGCCGGCGAGCTGCATCGCGCGGTACCAGGGGAAAAATCCCAGATACATGCTGAACAAGGTGCCGTAGCCAAGTGCCACCCAGGCGACCGGGGTGATTGGGCCAGCCGTCATCAAGAACCAGATCGCACATGGCGAGACCACCGGGAACAACAACACCAGAGCCCATGAAATGACCTGCCAACCCGGGCGTTGCGGAGTGGTGAGTCGAGCGCCTTCAACGTAGCCGACGGCGGCGCCGAACATCGCGAGGATCAACAGCAGGTCAGAAAATCCTGTGTCTCCGGGGTGTCCGGTGGCTGGTGCGTGACGCCAACTGAAGGCGATCACCAAGAGCGAAGCGCCGCATCCTGCGAACCAGAAGCGTCGGCTGGGCCACGCATGCCCACGCAGACACGAGTACAGGGTCGTCACCAGCGGCAACGCGGCCATCACCACCGCCCCATGACTTGCCGGGACGCTGCGCAGCGCGTAGCCCAGGCCGAGCGGAAAAATAAGTCCGACCCCCACGCCGACCGCCAGCAAGGGAATGAGCTCAGCGCGTGATGGCTTGGTGACCGTTGATCCCGTCAGGTGGGCAATTCGCAGCACCAAAGCCGCCAACGCCCCGGCCCCCATGATCCGACAGGTCGCATTGAGCAGCGGGTCGATGCCCCCGATCACCGCCATTCGGGTGGCGGGATAGGTTCCGGCGAAGATTGCGACGCCGAGCAACGCGAGGAGATCCGGTCTGGTAACGTTGAACCTTGAAAAAAAAGTCGAGGTGAGGTGCATAGAGCGCGGTTGGGGTAGAGGATCTTTGGAAAAAATAAAATTAGGATGAAACCGCGGTTTTACCGGTGTCCCAACTCTGTTGAGCGCGGTAGCGACTCGGTGGTGCATGATAACGGCGGACGAATTCGCGACTGAAATGAAATGGATTGGCGAAGCCGGTGGCCTCGGCCACCGCTGCGACATTGGCATCGGTGGTCAGCAGCTGGTGGGCGGCGGCACGCAGGCGCAGTTCCTTGACCCACGCCATCGGGGTGCGTTTCAGGTGCTGGCCAATGAGCGCATGAAGCCGCGAGCGCGAGAGTTCGGCGGCTTCGGCGATGTCGTCGAGCGTCAGCGGTCGGTGCAGATTGGCGCGTAGCCACGTGCTGAGCGGGGCAAATCGGGTGGCGGTGGCGAGCCGCTCGCCGGCCTGCGGATGGGCAGGCGCGGCGCTCAACGCTTCGCCGAGCGCCAGGGCCGCCAAGCCGAGCCGCGAAAAACGGTCGGCTGTTTCACCGCCGGTTCGCGTCTGCAAGTCACCGAGCAGGGTGCCGATGTGTTCAGCCCGGGTACCGCTGATGAGGTGTGGCGTGATGACGAGTGCGCACGGATCGAGCGCGTCGGCAACCACCGCCTGGATATGCAGCCAGTTGGCAGCTAATCCGCCGGTCGCGGCCGTGCGATGATCGAAGGTCACCGGCACGTCGGCGGCGATCAGGGCACAGTTTCCGGCCGCGACCGTGATGTGCCGCCCCTCGGCGGACACTCGGTACGAACCGCGGATCGACTGCACCAGGATGGCGAAGGGAATGCACTTGCGGTGCACGTAGGCGACCTGCGCGGTGCCACTCCCACTTTCCACCCGGGTGAGGCGCAAGGACTCGAAAATATCGTCCATGATAGGACTTTAGGATATGCCGACAGGAGCGCCAGCTATTCAAAATAGCTATTTAATTTTATAGAATATCGCCATCGGAGATGGACAGATATGAGAAAGCCGCACCTCATCGCGTTCATTGCCGGGCCCAAGAGCCACGGGCCCGAGGGCAACGGCCAGCACGACTATCCGTGGGATGCGCGGGCTGCGGCAGCGATGCTGCTGCGCTCCAATGTCGGGCGCCAAGTACAGCCACTGGTCTTCACCGATGGCTGGCCGAGTGACGATACGGTGCTCGATACGGTCGATGCCATCGTGCTGTTTTGCGACGGGCGAGACGGAGAGCATTTCGTCGAGGCTCTTCACCTCGAAAGCCCGCAGCGCGTCGCCCGGGTCGAGCAGTTGATGAGTCGTGGTTGTGGCCTGTCGATCATCCACTTTGGCAGTTTCACAGCTGAGGCCGATGCCGAGCGCGTGCTGCGCTGGTGTGGCGGATATTTCCAATGGCAGGGCGATGACGGCTCGCGCGCTTGGCGGTCAGCGATCACCACCATCGAGGCGGCGGTCGACCTGGCGGCGCCTGGACATCCGACCCTGCGTGGGGTCCCGCCTTTTCGTCTGCACGAGGAATTCTATCACGACCTGTGCTTTCCCACGGTCGACCCGCGATGGACCGCACTGCTGCGCGTGCCGTCGTTGCCCGCGAAGCGTGAACGCGGCGACGTAATCGCCTGGGCGCGCGAGCGTGACGATGGTGGCCGCGGTTTCGGCACCACCATGGGCCATTATTTCAGCAACTGGAGTGTAGCGGCCTATCGCACATTTCTGCTCAACGGCATCGCGTGGAGCGCGGGAGTCGAGATCCCCGCCGCAGGCGTGCAGGCCCCGCATCTCGACCGCGAAGCGGCTATCGCCGTGTTGCGCGGGCAATCGCCCGACGCACCGACGCGGGTGCTACTGCTGGCCGGCAATGAAGCGCACCGCTGGCACCACTGGGAGCGCACGACGCCCGCTGTTGTGGCTGCGCTCGAACGCGATCCGCGTTTGCGGGTGGAGGTCATCAGCGAACCCGAGGAATTCGCGCGTCGCGATCTGTCGAGGTACGGCGCGATCGTGCTCAATTACTGCAACTGGCAGGACCCGCGTGGATTGAGCGCATCGGCAAAGGACGCGTTCACCAACTTTGTCAGGACCGGCGGCGGCCTGCTGGTGCTGCACTTCTCGAATGGCGCTTTTCATCATTCATTGCCCGAGGCTGGGGCTTCGGAATGGCCGGAATATCGTCGTCTGGTGCGTCGCGTGTGGGATCACACCCCGCTGGCCGATGGCCCGAGTGCCCACGATGAATACCGCGAGATCACCGCGCAGCCGCTGAGCGATCACGCCATCGTCGACGGTCTCAAGCCGTTTACGGTGGAGGACGAACTGTATGTCAGGCAACGCGGTGATGAGCCGATCATGCCGCTGCTGCAAGCGCACTCGCTGGTGACGGGACAGGACGAGCCGCTCGCCTGGACCTATCGCTACGGCACTGGTCGGGTCTTCCAGACCCTGCTCGGCCACAGTGAAAAAACCTACGAAGCGTTCGCTGTGCGCGAGATTCTGCGCCGCGCTGTGGCGTGGACCGCCGGGCGCGAGATCCACCGCATCGATCCTGCTGACGACCTTGCTGTTCATGAAACCACGCCTGCGGCATGCACTGCAGCGATCTGAAGGAGCCATCATGTCTGCTACCGCCCTTGCTGCCCATTCCTCAACCGAGCCCGCGACCATGCGCGCTATCGCCTTTTCCGGTCCGGAACGAGCCGAGCTGATCGATTGGGCGCTTGATCAAAATCCGTTAGGCGCGGATGAAGTTGCTGGTCGCACCTTGGTCACGCTTGTCAGTCCCGGCACCGAGCTCAACGGTTACCTCGCCGAACGCACCACGCCGACCTTGTCGGGCTATACCGCCGTGATGGAAATCGACACGGTCGGTAAAGATGTCACTGATCTCAAGCCCGGTGACCGCGTTTTCTGCATGGGGCCGCATGCTGCCCGCCAGCGCACGGCACGCTCGATGGCGGTGCTGCTGCCGGCAGGCTTGGCGCCGACCGTCGCCGTCTTCGCCCGGTTGATGGGGGTCGGCTGGACAACGTTGACCACCACCATCGCCCGTCCGCCCGATCAGGTACTGATCACCGGCCTTGGTCCGGTAGGAAATCTCGCGGCGCAGGTGTTCGCCGCCGCGGGGTACCGCGTCACCGCCGTCGATCCGCTGGCGAATCGACGTGCGCTCGCGACCAGCCTCGGCCTGCGCGACGTTCGCTCCACGGTGCCCACGGATCTGCCCGGAGGTGCGCAGCTCGCTGTCGAGTGCTCGGGCCACGAGCAGGCGGTGCTCGACTGCGTGAACGCGGTGCGCAAGCGCGGCGAGGTCGCACTGGTCGGCGTGCCGTGGAAAAAACGCTCTGACGTCAGCGCCCACGCGGTGCTGCACGCGATCTTCCATCGCTACGTGGTGGTGCGCAGCGGCTGGGAATGGGAGGTGCCGATGCACGCCTGCGATTTCACCGAGGGCAGCATCTTCGGCAACCTGACGGGTGCGATAGCGTGGCTAGCCGAGGGTCGCGTGCGCGTGGACGGCCTTGCCGACGTACATTCGCCGAGCGACGCTCAGCGCGTGTGGCAGGACCTGTACCACCAGCGCGGCACGCCGACGGCGATCTTCGACTGGCAGACCCCGGTGTAAAACCGAGCGGCACCGGCACCTCAGTCGCTCCGTCCTGCTTACCGTCGTTGTCCCGGGGGCAGGCCGAAATGACGACTGAAAGCTCGGCTGAAATACAACGGATCAGCGTATCCCACCAGGCGCGCCACCCGGGCGATCGGGAGGGCGCTTTGCCGCAAGAGCAGCGCCGCGTGTTCGAGGCGCAGGCGGGCCAGATAGGCACGTGGGGTGCAGCCGGTGCGGCGTTTGAAGGCGCGGAAAAAATAGCCTTCTGAAAATCCGAACCGCGAAGCCACGCGGGCGATGGGCGGACAGTCGGTGAGGTGCAGGCGCAGATAGGCCAGCACCTGGTCGATGAGGTCAGCGCCGTCGGTGGGTTCGGCGTCGAGCACGTGCAAGTAGCGGGCCAGCAGCGCCGCGGTGAGACCATCTAATTCGCCGCCGACCGGATCGTGTCGTTGGCGGGCATGAACCCAAAGATGTTCGCCTTGAGCCACCAAAGGCGGACTTTCGACGCGTAGGATCCGAGAAGTGGGCATGGTCGCCAGGCGACTACCGGAGAGCCCGGCCCAGATCACTTCCATGGGTTCGGCAGAGCGTTCGCGATGCCCACATCCAGGTGGAATCAACAGGACCACGCCCGGGGTCAACGGCAGTTCAGCACCCTCACTCATCAAGTGGCCACGGCCATGCAGAATCAGGACGAATTCCCAAAAGGCGTGCTGGGTGTCTTTGGCGCTGGTGTGCGGGCCCCGATAGCGGTCGACGTACAGGGGAGTCAGTTCGCGTGAGCGCGCTGCTGAGCCGGGACTCCAGAGAGACGCCGACAATTCCGTGACGAATGACATTTTCAGGGGGTCGACTGGCATGCAGGATCGTGGTAGCAGGTCAGTCCAGTCCATATGCCGGGATCGCTTCAGGTCACCCTGGCAGGGTCATGTGAGGTAGACTCAGGCCAAGGACATCACTCCATGGCCATCATCGTCGGCGTCATCGGTTGCGGCAATATTTCGCGTTTTCATTTTCAAGGTCTGGCGCAGGCCGGCGTCACCGTGCGCTGGGTATGCGATCTGAACCCAGAGGCGAGTGCGCCGTGGGCAGAGCGTTGCCAAGCAACCGCCACTGCCGATTGGAAGCAGGTCATCGCCGATCCTGCTGTCGAAGCGGTGGTCATCACCACCATCAGTCGGGTGCACAAGCCGATCTGCCTCGCAGCAATCGCTGCCGGCAAGGCGGTGATCTGCGAAAAGACCTTGGCCGAAAATCTGGAAGACGCCGCCGAGATCACCAGTGCGGCCCGCAGTGCCGGCACGCTGCTGTGGACCAGTTACATGAAGCGGTTCATCCCCGCGGTGGAACAGGCCAAGGCCCTGCTGCCGGCCCTCGGCCAGGTGTTGAGCACCAGTATCCGGGCCAATCAATGCTGGGGTGATCTGTGGAGCAGTGCGCCCACCGAAGGTTTTTTCCATACGCCAGCGGGCGGCTCATCACCGGTGGTGCGCAACTATGGCGGGGGAATCCTGGTGTGCGGCGGCAGCCATCTGCTTGATCTGGTCTGTTTTCTGCATGGGCGCCCCACCCGGTTGTACGCCAATGTCCACGTGCCCACCGGCCGCGATTACGATCTGCGCGCCAGCGTCCTGCTCGAGACCGACCATGGCCCCGTGCATTTTCAGGCGCTGAGCCACCCGCTGGTGCGCACCGGTTTCCTGGGCGACGGTTGGGACGAACAGTTCGAGATCATCGGCACGCGCGGCCGGCTCCAGGTGCTCAGTGCCCAATGGGATGATCCTGAGCACAAGGCTTCGGTGCTGATCCACGAGGATGCCGACGGCGTGCGTCATGAGCATCGCTTTGCCGCGGTTTCACCGTTCGCCCGCGCGATCGGCCACTTCTGCGCCTGCATCGCGCGCAAGGAACAGGGACCGCAAGCCATCACCACCGGTTATGACGTCGACGAATTGATCGCTACGATTCAGCGCAGCAGCCGCGAACGTGCTGCCTTGGATGTGGTGTACCGGGTCTGATCATTTTGCCTTCTCTCACAGTCGACCCGCAGCCACGAACCCACCGTACGAGACGTAAGCCATGACCCTTTCACTCGATCTCACTGGCCAGATTGCCGTCGTCACCGGGGCCACCGGTGAACTTGGCCGCGTCATCACCCGCACCCTCGCGACGGCCGGGGCCGATGTGGCAATCCACTATCATGCTCGCCGCGAGCGCGCCGAGGAACTCGCCGCCGAGGTGCGTGCGCTGGGCCGCCGTGCGTGCTGCGTGCGCGCGGATGTCGGCGACGAAGCCTCGGTCAACGCGATGCGCGATGCGGTGAAAGCCGAGCTTGGCGACGCCAGCATCGTGGTGTGCAACGCCGTCAGCCAATACCAGTGGACCAGTGTCCTGGAGCAGTCGATCGCGGATTTCGAAAGCCAATGGCGCACCTGCACGGTGCACGCGGTGCTGATGGCCAAGGCTTTCATTCCCGGCATGGTCCCGCGCCGGCACGGTCGCTTCATCGCCATCAACACCGAATGCACCATGCAATGCCATCCCAACCAGGGTGCGTATGTCAGCGGTAAGCGCGGAATGGACGGCGTCATGCGGGTGCTCGCGCGCGAGGTCGGTGAACATCAGATCACCGTCAACCAAGTCGCCCCGGGATGGATGATCAGCGACAAGTACCGGGGCACCGCCGACGAGATCCAACCTGATTATGCCAAGAACGTCGCCCTGAAGCGCCGGGGCTATGATCAGGATGTCGCCAATGCGGTAAGCTTTCTCGCCAGTGATTTGGCGGCTTTCATCAGCGGGTGCTATCTGCCGGTCACTGGCGGGCACGTGATGCCGACGGTGTAAGGATACCGCATCGGGGAAGATCAATTGCCTCTGTGTGCGCTGACTGAACATCGTCGACGAAGCCGATTTTTCCCCAGTCACCACCGCAGGAAAACATCCTTTTTCCAGGATGTCTCACACCCTTGTCTAATCCTCTGCTTGACCTGCTCGATGCCGCAACCGAGGCGCGCATCAACGATCCACGCCTGCGCGCCTCGGTATTGGCGGCGCTGCGCCTGGCGCAGGGCATGGGCCTGCTCACCGGCGGACGGCTGGTGACCCTGCGGCACGAGGGCGGGGTTCGCGAAATCATCACCCACGGCGAATCGTCGCAGAGCGAAGAAGACGATCGCACCGCCATCGCGCGCGCGCGCGAGTCGCATGCGCAGACCCAGCAGGGCCAGCTGAGCATCTATCCCCTGGGCAAGGCGAAACGGATCCACGGCGTGCTGCTGCTCGAGAAAGTCGACGCCGACACCGGCCATCTGCTGGCGGACCTGTTCCTGCAGTGGTGTGCGATGAACGAGTTCCTGAACCTCGAAAAGGCGGAACTCATCGACGAGAATGTGCAGTTGCGCGAAGAGATCCGCACCCGTTTCAGCGATCACAACATCATCGCGGTGTCGGGAAGCTTCCGGCGGGTGCTTGAAGCCGGCCATCGGGTTGCCGCCTCGACCGCCACCGTGCTGGTCCATGGCGAGACCGGCACCGGCAAAGAGCTGATCGCGCGCATCATCCATGAACACAGCCCGCGGGCGAATGGCCCATTCATCACCGTCAACTGCGGCGCCCTTTCGGAATCATTACTCGAATCCGAACTCTTCGGCCACGTGAAGGGTGCCTTCACCGGCGCGATCACCGACCGTAAAGGCCGCTTCGAAGCTGCCCATCAGGGCACGATCTTCCTCGATGAGATCGGTGAAGTTTCGCCGGGCATGCAGGTGCGGCTGCTGCGCGTGCTGCAAGAGATGGAGATCGAACGGGTTGGCGACACCAAGGTCCGCAAGCTTGATGTGCGGGTGGTCGCGGCGACCAATCGGGTCCTCGAAAAAGAGGTCGAAAAAGGGACGTTCCGCGCCGACCTGTATTACCGTCTGAACGTCGTCTATTTGCAGATTCCCCCGCTGCGCTCGCGGGTCGAGGATATCCCGCACCTCGTCGAACATTTCCTGGGCGTGTATTGTCAGCGCAACACCAAATACATCGAATCAGTGTCGCGCGACGTCATCGAAGCGATGTGCCAGTACCCGTGGCCGGGCAATGTTCGTGAGCTGGAAAACTGCATCGAGAAGATGGTTGTGATGGCACCGGGCAAAGAGTTGACCACCGATCTGCTGCCGTTGGCGATCATGGCCTTCGATCCGCACCAAGAGACCGACAAAGTACACGGTCTGGCGACGTTCGAATCGCGATTGAAGAGCTACATGCGCGCAGAAACCCACAGCGCGCTCGAACGCGGAGCCCTCGATCTGTACGACACCGTGCGCACCAAATGGGAACGCTACTTGTTTGAGGCGGTGCTCAACGCCACCCACAACAACAAGTCAAAAGCGGCCCAGATGCTGGGCATCACGCGCAACACCTTGGGAGTGAAGCTCAAGGAATTGTCGGCCGAGACGCGCGCCTGGTCGGTTGATTGAGCACTCGCTGCGCTGGCATTCACCGGCGCAAGGTCGGCACGCCAGGACCTGCAAGCGTGATCCGCCAAGCCATCGTATTGGTCACTCGAGCGCGCTCAGCAATCGCTCCGCACGCCAGCCACAGCGGGCCTTCCTGATCGGCCAAAACACTTAATCCCGCCCGCAAGGCAGGGGGCACGCCGAGTGCCCCAGCGGTGGCGACCACGGCTTGATGGCCAGCATTGCCAAGCTGCTGCCAACGCTCTCCGGGGCGCACGCTGCGCCAGGAAACCCGGCCACGAATGGCCTCGGCGGAAATCCAGCCGACCCCTGGCACGGCACCGTGAACAAAGGACTCAGCGTCAGGAGTGTCGCCAACCGCGATGGTCAATTCGCTGTCATCGCGGTGATAGACGCCGCCGCCGGCGATCGGCACCTCAGGCACTGCTGCGGGGCTTTCCGGGACATCGTCCCAGCCACTGACCGTGCGCACGATGCGCCGTCCACCCAACGTCAGGCCAGTGCCCGGGGCCAAATCCTGCAAGCGCCTGATGATCACGCG
>JANYGY010000205.1 GCA_025362255.1 Planctomycetales bacterium | reverse complement strand
GCGCCCCTGGGCAGCGACGATATCGAGGCCCTACTCGCGAGTCTGTCGCCCACTCCACCGGTCCGCGCAGCAACTGCGGCACCGCGTGACGAGCCAGAAGATCCGCTGGGGGCGGCGACGATCGATGACCTGTTGCGCAATCTGATCGAACCCGCTTCGGCCCCTGTCACACCGGCGAAGGCAAACCCCATCGGCGGTGTAAGCAAGACGGCCAGCGCCAGCGCCTCAAAGCTCAACGCCAAGCCGGTCGCTCTGTCGGCCCCCGGCGCCAGCCGCGGCAATCTGGCGTTGACCAGCGAGGACCTCACGGCGCTGGTCAGCAAACATGCGGCGGTCGCGCCTGCCGGCGAACCGGCTGACGGGATGATCGACCAAAATGATATCGACGCATTGGTCAAACAGCTCGGCTCGGTCGGTGGCCCTGGCGAAGAGGTCGGCGCCAAGCCGACGATGACTCAGGAATTGGCGAAACACGACGCCGCCATCGATCAGTTGCTGAGCAAACACAATCCGGCGGTCGGCGGCGCGAATGCCGTGACCATGGATGCGATCGATATGAAGAGCGTGCTCGAGCGCTCGCCCTCGTCGGCCAATTCAGCCCGCCCCGGCAGCAGCAGTCCAGTCTTCAGCGGACAAGCGTTTAACGTTCCGGTGCTGACCCCGCCTGAATTGCGGGGCGCACGCTGGCTGCTTGCGGTGGCCGTGGTGCTGCTGGGCGTCTGTGCCGGCACGCTGGTGGTGGTCGCCAGCAGCTTGCGCACTCTGGGCAGCGAATTGGCCCATGAGCGCCAGGCGGCCCTCGAACCGGGTGAAGATTACGGCGACGATTTCAAAGCCGCGGTCGCGCGCATCTCCGCCCCCGATGAGGCCGAAGCCGCCAAAGGCGTGCTGTTTTTGCAACGCCTGAAAAAACGCTATCCGTCCCACGAAGCCGAAATCGCCCTGGTGCTTGCCCGTCAGGCGCGGGCCCACGGCGCTTGGCAGGAAGCGGTCCGCGAATACGCCAGCCTGCCGGATGACCGGCTCGCCGAAGATCCCCGCGTGCCGCTCGAATACGCGGACACCTTGAGCCATGTGCAGCAGCGCGACGCCGCGCGACGCCAGCTGTACACCCTGCTCGCCAACGAGGCCCGGTACCTCGCCCCGACCACGCCCGCGCGACCGGCTGACATCACCGAACGCAATCAACGAGCATTGATCGAAGCGCATCTGCTGCTGGGCAGACTCCTGGGCCGAATGCCAGAGCCGGCGGAAGACACGCGCACCGCCAGCGCGGAACCTGCCCATGAAACGACCGGCGAAACTCCGCCTGAGCATGCTGATGCGGACCACGCACCGAGCCACTCAACAAGCCACGAGTCCGCCGAACCACCACCTGAGGGCCACCACTGATGCGCCCTCGTCACCTGAATCCCTTGCTCGTGCTAGCGCTGACTGGGCCGCTGTTTGGTGCTGAACCAGCAGCGGAACCAATTCAGAAAACAGTCCCCGCGATAAGCGCCGACGCCAATCATCTGCAGCCGGCGCTGCCGCCCGAGCCACGCACCTTGCGCCTGGCGCCCGGAGCCAAGGTCGGCGCCATCGAACGCCAACCCCTCGATCGGCAAGGCTTGGCGGCTGACATCGAGGCATTGACGCGCAGCGTGAAACGCGTTGAAGAAACCCTTGGCGGCGGCGCACCGGGCGGGACTTCGCCCGAGGATGCTGCCCAGGCTGCAAGTCATGAGGGAAATCATTCCGCCCCAGGCGTTGCGCCTGCCGGTAAACCCGCTGCACCGGCGACCTCCGAACGCTATGGCCCGGCGCTGACCGCCATGACGCGCGGCAGTGCGCTGCTGATCGATGCCGAACTCAGCGCCGAGCCGCTCGATGCGGTGGTCAAGGAATTGGCCAAGCTCGCGGGCGTCGCGCTTGAAGAGGCGACCGTTCCCGGGATCAAACGTAACGTCGAGCTGCATGTGCGCGGCGTGCCATGGCAGACATGCCTGGATCGCGTGTTGGGCCAAGCCGGCGTGGCTTGGCGTTTGAGCGGCACGGGCGCCGCCGAGCGCATCTCGCTGACCAACGCTCCCGACAGCGATGACGACGAACGTGCCGGCGAACGCGTGCTCGAACGCGCTGCCGCCGATACGGATCCGAACTTCGCTGCTTTCGCCGCCGAAGCCCGCTGGCTGCTCGCCAGTCGCCGATTGAAAGCCGGTGAACCCGCGCTGGCGATGCGCCGCTTCAACGAGCTGGTGCAGGGGATGAGTCGTAACCGCGATCCGGTGGTGCAGCAGTGGGTGCAGCGCGGTGTGCGCGGCATCGGCGACTGCATGGCTGACCTCAAGCAATGGTCCGAAGCCCGCAGCGTCTATCGCAATTACATTTCCCGCGCGGTCGAAGGTGATCCCGATCTCGCGCAGGTCTATCTCGCCTCGGCTGAGGTCGGCCGCAAGCAGGGTTTGGCGACGCATGATCCGGTGGCCTTTGACGAAGCCGTCGATGACTTGCATGCGCTGCTCGAGAATTTCGGCGATGATCCTCACCGCAGCGAAGTGCCCGCGGCCCGCTTGCTGATCGGCGGCCTGCTGTACCAGGCGCAGCGCTGGCACGAGGCGGAAACCCAGCTCGCGAAATACGTCGCCGACGCCGGAGGCACCGCCACTGACACGATCCGCTATCAGCTCGCCGACTCGGCCTTTCAACTCGGTCGCTTTGCCGATGCCCGGGTCGGCTTCGAGGACCTGCTGCGTCGATTCCGGGGCCCGGTGCATGATCCCAGTGATGAACTTTATCAGCAGGCTGCTTACGCGATCGGCCTGTGCTATCTGCGTGAACCGCAGCCGCGGTTCGTCCACGCCCTGTTCGCCTTTCAACGGGCGCAGACTGAATTCCCGAAATCAAAACTGACGCCGGAATTGCTGCTCAACATCGCCCGCTGCTACGCCGAGATCGAACGCGAAGACGAAGCCGTCGCGGCGCTGTGGATGATGCTGCAACAGGACGCACCTGCGGGATCTGCGACTGGCCCAGGTCCAGGAACAGCCCGCGATCACCTCGATGAAGCGCTCGGCCAACTGCTTGGGCGGATCAGCGAATATCCGGGACCGGTGCGGGCCAAGGCGATGTTCTACATCGCCCAGGCGGCCCATCGGCGGGCCGAACGCGAGCGTACCCAACGCGGGGTCCTGGCCGCCCAGGCGATCGGTTATTACGAACGCGTGATGTCCGAAAACCCGTCGCCCGAATTGCGCGACGCGACCCGTATCGGCTTGGCGCGCGCCTGCTTCCTCGCCGGCAACGACGAACGCGGCGAACTCGAACTGATCAACGCGCTGAAGGATCCCGGCCTGGGCGATCGCGATCGCGCCTATGCCGCGCGCCTGCTGGGCGAGCATTACCGCGCCTTGGGCAAACCCCGCGAAGCCATCAAGGCGTTTCAGGGGATCGTCGAATGAACCTCCGTCGCTGGCTGATTTTTGTGCTTGGGCTGACGGTTTTGCTGGCCGGGACGGCCGCTCAGGCAGCTGAAGGATCCGGCCCACCGGCGGCTGAAAAAAACCAGGACGGCGCCGCGACGTTGCCCCCGCAAGCGGCGACCACGCCGCTGCCGCCCGGGCAGCTTCCGAGTTTCTACGACGACAGCGACGAGCTGCTGCTCAAGCACCTCGATGAGCTGATCGCCGAACGTGATCGCAAGATTGCCGGGCTTCCTCTCGGTGCTGAACCGTCGCTCGCGACCAGCCATCGCACGCCGCGCATCGACCCGCGCGATCCGCAGGCTCAAGAAGCCCTCACCCAGCATGCCGCGGCCCGGGTGATATTGCGCCAGGCTTTGGAGGACGCGGCCGCGCGCTCCGGCCAGGGTGAGACGGATGTCCTCGACCGCGGCCGCCCGCGCAGCCAGGCCGCCCAACTAGGGCCGTTGGCGGCCGTCAACCAGCTGGCGATCGCCGAGTGCTACAAGGATCTGGCGGCGACCGTCGACGGCAGCGCGCTTGATGTCACGGCCGGTCTCGCCGCGCTCGCCGCGATCGATGCGACCCACCTGACCGACAGCGAGCGTCCGCGTCACCTGTACCTCACGTTGTGGTTCCAGCTCGATCAGGTGCGGAAAATGCCCCCGGATGCGCCGGCCAACGAACGCGCTCGGCTGGTGAAGATCGCCTATGAAACGCGCAGCGATCTGGCCAACCAATTTCCGACGAGCGCCTTGTCGCAGACGGCCGAGGCGCTCTTTTCGGGCATCGACGGCGCGCGTGCGCTGAACCCGACGCCAAGCCCGGCGCCATGAATCAGCTCGCCTGCTACGCCGCGATCGAAGAACTGTGCGGCGTGCTGCTGGTCCACCTTGCCGAAGACGATCCCGATCCTGAGCTGACCGAACAGCACCTCGCACAGCTCGCCACTTGGTCGGTCGCGTTGGAGAAACTCGCCCCGGATCCAGCGGTCGAGGTGGCCACGCTGCTGCAGGCGGCGACCACCTGCGCGCGCTTATCCGCCGCCGTCAGCGCCGCCGCCGCGCACTGTCGCGAACGCCTGCGCGAGGCCCAGGCGCGCAGCGAACGCGCGCAAC
>JANYGY010000170.1 GCA_025362255.1 Planctomycetales bacterium | reverse complement strand
GTGCTGATCACCGGCCCGACCAACGCCGGCAAATCGACGTTGCTCAACCAGTGGTGCGGCCATCGCCGGGCGCTGGTGTCGGACCTGCCCGGCACGACCCGCGATCTGCTGGCTGCCGAGACCATCATCGCGGGCTGGCGGATCCGCTTGCTCGATTCCGCCGGCTTGCGCGTCACCGACGACCCGCTGGAACAGGCTGGTCAGGCGCTGGTCGCCGCCGCCCGCCAACGCGCCGATCTCGTGCTATATCTGAGTCCGCCTGGCAACGACCAGCCGCCAGAGCCGACGGATCTGGTGGTGTTGGGCAAAGCCGATCTGCGCGATCCTGCAGCCAGCGGTTTGCGGTGGTCGGCCAACGATGCGGCTGCGGGCTTGGCGCGCCTGGGCCTCGCGGTGCGCGAGCGCCTGGGGTTGCCCGCAGGTCCGAGCGGGTAAGCTGCGCCTTCCCGCTATGATCGACCTCGCCGCCCTCCGTGCCGACCCCGACTTCTTCAAGCAGGCGTGGGCAGCGCGTGGCGTCACCGTCGACCTCGCTGGCCTTTTGCAGGCTGACGAGGGCATCCGCCTGCAAAAGCATTCCGCCGAGCAGAAAAAGGCCGAGCAGAATCAGGCGTCGAAAAATATCGCGACCCTCGCCAAGGCCGGTGGCGATGTCGCCAGCGCCAAAGAAGCCGCCCGCCGTCTCGGTGACGAAGCCGCCGTCATCGACCGCGACCGTGAGCAGGCCGAAGCCGCCCTGCATCAGCAGTTGCTGGTGCTGCCGAATCTCTGCCTGCCCAGCGTACCGGTCGGACCCGATGCTAGCGCCAATCGCGTCGCTGGCGAATGGGGCACCAAGCCGACCTTCGCGTTCACCCCCAAAGCGCATTGGGATCTCGGCCCGGCGTTGGGGATCATGGATTTCGAGCGCGCGACAAAACTGTCTGGCTCGGGATTCGTAGTGTTGGCCGGAGCCGGGGCGCGTCTCGCGCGCGCACTCGGCCAATGGTTCCTCGACACCCATGTCGATGTCCACGGCTATACCGAACTCGCGGTGCCGTATCTGGTCACCGCGCAGACCATGCAGGGCACCGGCCAATTGCCCAAATTTGCCGATCAGCTGTTCGCCTGCAAAGATGATCCGTTGCTGTTGATCCCGACCGCTGAAGTGCCGGTGACGAATCTTCATGCCGGTGAAATCCTCGATGCGAAAGATCTGCCGAAACGTTACACCGCGCTGACTCCGTGCTTCCGCCGCGAAGCCGGCGCGGCTGGTCTGGGCACCCGTGGGATGACCCGCGTCCACCAGTTCGACAAGGTCGAGATCGTCTGGCTGACCCGACCCGAGCACAGCGAAGCTGATCTGCTGACCGTGCGCGGCCACGCCGAATCGCTGCTCCAGCAACTCGGTCTGCATTATCGCATTCTCGAATTGTGCACCGGCGACACCGGTTTCGGCAGCGCCAAGACCTATGATCTCGAAGTGTGGAGCCCAGGCACGAACGGCTGGCTCGAAGTCAGCAGCTGTTCGACCTTTGGTGATTTCCAGGCGCGGCGCGCCAACCTGCGTTTTCGCGCGCCGGGCGCCGATGGCAAAGCCGGCAAGCCGCAATTCCTGCACACGCTCAACGGCTCGGGCTTGGCCTTGCCGCGGTGCCTGATCGCGGTGCTCGAAGCCTATCAGCAGGCCGACGGCAGCGTGCTGGTGCCGCCGGTGTTGCGGCCGTATCTCGGTGGGCTTGAACGGATCATCGCCCGCTGATTTTTTTCTGTCTGCTGCTCTTTGTTGCTCTTTGCTGCTCTTTGCTTCTGAGTCTACCGGTCGGCATTCCTCGCCAGAGAAGCTCTGCTGAGGATTCTCAACGCCGACTGTTTTTTTCCACACGGCAACGACCCAGGGGGTGACCACCGTGAGCGATCCGATCAAGCACGAGTGCGGCCTAGCCATCGTCCGACTCAAAAAACCTTTGGCCTATTACCGCGAGCAGCACGGCTCAGCGCTGTGGGGGCTCAAGAAACTCTATCTGCTGATGGAAAAGCAGCGCAACCGTGGCCAGGACGGCGCCGGCATCGGCGTGCTCAAGCAGGGGGTCGATTACGGACTCGCTTATTT
>JANYGY010000122.1 GCA_025362255.1 Planctomycetales bacterium | reverse complement strand
TGACAAACGTCGTGCGCCCGGCGCGCAGGCCGACCAACGCCGCTTGGATCTCAGCTTCGCTCTCGCTGTCGAGGCTGCTGGTCGCTTCATCGAGGATCAGCAAGCGCGGATCCGCGAGCAGGGCGCGCGCGATCGCCAACCGCTGACGCTGACCGCCACTGAGTTTCACGCCGCGTTCACCGATGATCGTGGCATAGCCATCGCCCAGACCGCGGATGAAGGCATCAGCCGCAGCCAGCCGGCAGGCGGCGACAATCTCGTCGTCGGTGGCGGTGGGTTTGGCAAAACGCAGATTTTCCGAGACCGATCCATCGAACAACCAATTGTCCTGCAGCACCACGCCGATCTGCCGGCGAAAACTGGTGAGCTGCAACCCGGCGAGATCGAGGCCATCGACCAGCACAGCGCCGTGTTGCGGCCTGATGAACGCCATCAGTAGACTGACCAAGGTGGTTTTTCCGGCTCCGCTCGGACCGACCAGGGCGATCGTCTGCCCCGGCTCGGCGATCAGGTTTACGCCACTCAACACCGGTCGCGTCTGGTCATAGCCAAAGGTCACGTCACGGAATTCGACCCGCCCGGTAAGCCGCGGGCAGACCTCGACACCCTGGATCTCAGGCGCCTGCGCGGTGAGCTCGCGGATCCGGTCCAGGCCGGCGAAAGCTTCGGTGAATTGGGTCGAAATTGAGGCGATCTGGCCAATCGGGCCAGCCAATAGGCCAACTAGGAAGACATACTGGAAAGCGTTTCCAACGGTCATCTGGCCAGACGCCATCGCTGGGCCACCGATCACGATGAACAGCATTCCGGCCAACCCCATGACCACCACGGTCAAGGAGGTCACCAGCGAAAATCCGGTCATCGTCGCCTTGATCATCGCAAACAGGCGCCCGGTATCGGCGGCGAAACGCGCGGATAAACGCTCCTCGGCGGTAAACACTTTGACGATCCGGATGCCGCCCAGCACCTGGCCGAGCGAGCCGCTGATTTCGCCCTGAACTTTTTGCCGTTCTTTGAACAACGGACGCATGCGGTTGAAAGCCACCGCCATCGCCACGCCGAACACCACCAGCAACCCGGCAATCGCCGAAGTGAGCTGCCAATTGAGGTAGAACAGCCACGCCAACACCACCACGCCGGTCAGCAGACCGCCGACGAGTTGGACGATGCCGGTGCCAACCAGATTACGGATGCCTTCAGCGTCGGACATGATGCGACTGATCAACGTCCCGCTTTGCGTCGCGTCGAACCGGCTGACCGGCAGACGCATGACATGGTCGTACACTTTTTGGCGCAGATCATTGATCGCCTGCTGCCCGGCGATGCCGAGCACTTGCGACAGCGCGAAGCCGGTACCCGCCTGGACCAGCGTCGCCGCCAATACGGCCCAGGCTAAGGGCCACAGCAGGTGCGTTTCCTTGAGTCCAACAATGTGATCGATCAGCCACCCAGCCGAGCCGGGCAGCACCAGGCTCGCCGCCCGGCCGATGACCAGCAGCGCCAAACCCAGCAACAGGCGGCTGCGATGGGTGGCGACCAGCACCGCGGCTTCGCGCCAGACCACCGACCACGAGAGTTTTTTGCGTTCGGTTTTCCCCGAGACTGCGCGCGCAGCGCTCATACGCGCAGCCAGTCCGCCTGCCAATCGGTGACCGCGCGTTTGATCGCATCCGCAGAAGCGAACTCGCCCTGCAGGGTTCGCTCGACCAATGCCGGCATTTCACGATCACTGGCAAAACGCAGCGCGACCAGCTGACCCAGGGTCAACGCCGCAAGATCGCGGCCTGGCAGCAGGCGAGCCAGCCGCACCTGCATTTCTAGGCGGATGATCCGATCCTGCATCTTTTGCGAATTGCGCCGCGCCGCGAACCACACGGGCAGCAACGCGGTGGTGCCGACTGCGGTCAGCCAGGCGCCACAACTCGGATTGAGCACGGCGTGATACAGGTTGAAGCCGACCCAGGTCAGGATGGCCACGCCGGCCACCAGATAGACCGGCGGTGTGGTTCGGTGATTGGCGTAGGTTTGGGTGCGCATGGAAAGTTTGAGGTTGGCAACCAGCGGACCAAGGGAATCGCCATCAGGGCATTCGGTTCAGGCTTGGTATACCCCGCGCTTTCCTTCCGCTTCTGCGGGCCAATCTGACCCGCCCTCAGAGATCGGAATCATGGCTAAACGGGACTACTACGACGTGCTGGGACTCGCCAAAGGGGCGAGCAGCGACGAGATCAAAAAAGCTTACCGCAAGTTGGCCATGCTCCATCACCCGGATCGCAATCCGGGTGACAAGGGCGCCGAGGCGAAATTCAAGGAAGCCGCCGAAGCCTATGAAGTGCTCTCGGACGAGCAGAAGAAGGGCCGCTATGACCAGCATGGTCACGCCGGGGTCGAGGGCATGGGCCACGCCGGCCAAGGCTACTCATCGATGGAGGACATCTTCGCCCAGTTCGGCGACGTGTTCGGCGGCGGTTCGATCTTCGATCAGCTGTTCACCCAGGGCGGTGGCCAGGGCGGACGCGGCGAGCGCAATCAGGGCGCCAGCCTCAAGCTCGGTCTGGAAATCACCTTTCGCGAGGCCGTCAAAGGCTGCACCCGCACGATCGAGCTGAAGCGCAACGAGACCTGCACGGTGTGCGATGGCAGCGGCGCCAAAAAGGGCACCAAGCCGAAAACCTGTCCGACCTGCGCCGGGCACGGCGTGGTCCGCCAGGGCCAGGGATTTTTCGTCGTCCAGGCCGCCTGCCCCAGCTGTCAGGGCAAGGGCAAGATCATTTCCGATCCCTGTCAGACCTGCCACGGCGACGGCGCCGTGGCCGAGAAGACCTCGATCAAAGTGCGCATTCCCGCGGGCATCGAAGACGGTTCGCGCCTGCGGGTTTCAGGCGAAGGCGAGCCGGGCCGCAGCGGCGGCCCGCGCGGCGATCTGTACGTGTATGTGCAGGTTAAAGCCGATGGGTTCTTCGAGCGCCACGACAATGATCTGGTGTGCAAGATCCCGGTGACCTATGCCCAGGCGGCACTCGGCTCCGAGATCGAAGTCCCAACCATGGAAGGCACCGCCAAGCTCAAGATCCCCGGAGGCACCCAGCCGAACGACGTCTTGCGCATGCGCGGGCTCGGGGTCAGCGATGGCCGCCGGGCGGGCGATCAGCTGGTGGTCGTGCAGATCACCGTGCCGCGCAAAGCCACCGCCCGGCAGCAGGAACTGCTGCTCGAACTCGGGCGGATCGAAGACGAGCAGGGCGAGCAGAAAAGCTTTTTCGACCGTATGAAAAAATTATTTACCTAAACCAACGACCGCGGCGGATGCACTCATGAACGACCAATCCCAATCGTCCCCCTTGGAACCTGACGCCGTCACATCAGCCGAATCGGCCGATTCAGGCGAGACGATCACCATCCTGGCGAGTGAATTCGAAGCCGCGAAGCGTGACGCCGGCGAGTGGAAGGACCGCTGCCTGCGCAATCAGGCCGAGTTTGAAAACATCCGCAAACGTCTGCGCAAGGAAGCCGACGAGGCCGGGGCCCGGGGTGTCGTGCGGGCGGTGAAGCCGCTGCTCAATGAGATCGACAACCTGGGTCGCGCCATCGCTGCGGCCAAGCCCGAGGCCTTTGCCGACTTCGCGCAAGGTGTCTCGTTGATCCGCGAAAACCTGACCCTGGCGATGGCCGGTCAGGGCGTCGAAAAGATCATCTGCGAGGGATTGTTTGATCCCACCGTGCATGAAGTCATCGCCGAACAGGAATCCGCCGACGTCCCCAAAGGCACGATTCTGGAGGTCTTCCGCGCTGGCTATAAGTTGAAGGACCAGCTCATCCGCACCGCCCAGGTGCTGGTCGCGAAGCCGCCGGTTGTCTCAGGGTAAGCTGGTCACATTACTGAAGGGACTCTTTGCATGCTGATCCTGCCGACTGATCAGCTGCTGGGTTTCATCGCTCCCCAACCAGTCGACCGCACCCGCATTCCAGCGGTTCGGCTGGAGCGATTTCCACCGGAAACCGCGCGCCTGTTGGCGGGCCAAATCGGGCCGTTGGCGAACCTGCGCTCGTCCACCGGCTGCGGCGTGACCCTGGCCACCGACAGTCCGTGGATCGAACTGAAACTCGACCGCGTGCGCCATCACCAGCCGATCGCCCAAGGCCTCGCGCTCGAAGTGCAGCAGGAAGATGGCTCGTGGACGGCGACCGATTCGCTGGATCTGCGCGAACGCGACGGTGACCTCAGCGTGCGTTTGAACACTGGCCTGCGGGCCGGCGAATTCCGTCCGTGTTGCATATGGCTGCCGCCCCTGTCGACCTGCGCCATCGCCGGAGTCCTGCTGCATGATCAGGCTCAGCTCGCGGCGTGGCAGCCGCCGACCGCGCGCTGGTTGGCTATTGGCGACAGTCTGACCCAAGGATTTTCCACCCAGTCGCCCGTGACCACCTGGGTTCATCGTCTCATGCGGCGCTGGAATCTGCCGGCATGGAATCTGGGAGTCGGCGGGGTGCAGATCGAAGCCGACGTCTTCCGCTGGGCGTTGGCCGATCGCCGGTGGCAACTCGTGACCATCGCCTTGGGCAGCAACAACGCGTGGCGCGACAGCTCAGCTGACGTCGCCGCAGACCGCGCCGAAGAACTCGCCGAGCTCGCGCTGAGTGGCGGCCACGGCCAGGTCGCGTGGTGCCTACCGCCATGGAAGCCGATGGAGGACGGTCAGGGTCCGGCGGAATTCATGGGCATGCCGTTGGATCGCGCGACCGGTGCGCGCATCGCCCGCGTGCGCGCCAGTGTGCGCGAACGCCTGGCGCGATTTCCGACGCTGGTGGTGCTTGACGATCTGCTGCCCCGCGATCACCGCTGGTATCCCGATGGGCTGCACCCGTTCGCCTTCGGATTCGCGCGATTTGCCGACAGCATCGCGGCCCGGTTGTCGCCGGTGAGCGGCGAACAGAGCCGCACATGACAAGTTGCGGCACGCCCCTGAGCGCGACGCCCCAGCAAACCTTACGACCGTTGCGTCCGTGGAGCCGCACGCGTGGCATGGGCGGGATGGGCATCGATCTCACCGGCCTCGCGGTGGTTCGCATCGGGACCGCGTTGTGGCTGCTCGCCGATCTGCTCGATCGGGCGATGGCGCTGAATCTGCTGACCAGCGACGACGGCGCGTATGCCCGTACGGTGTGGCTGACGGACGGCAGCTCCGCCGGGGCGTGGACGCTGCATCTGATGACGGGCTCACCGCTGCTGATCGTCGCCCTGATGGTCATCGCGGGCCTCGCGCATGGCGTGCTGGTGGTCGGTTGGCGCACGCGGTGGGCGGCGCTGGCCTCGGTGGGGTTGCTGGTGTCGCTCGGCAATCGCACGCCGTTGGCGGCGCTGCCGTTGGATCCGCTGCTCGCGCTGCTGACGTGGTGGTGCGCCGTGCTGCCCGCGAGCGCGCGCCTCAGTCTTGATGCAGCACGCCGCGGTCCGGGCGGGCCGCCGAATCCAAACGGTGGAATTCTGGCGCTCAGTTGCCTGGCGTCATTGATCGCCAGCGCTTGGCTGCTGGCCTCGATTTTTCCCCTGCTTCCCGCGCTCGCGCTGGTGATTCCGCATCGGTGGTGGCGACGCATTCCCGGCTGGTGGCGACGGCCACCGGTGACGATCTGGATCGACGGCGAATGTGGCATCTGCACCCGCGCCGGACGCCTGCTGACCCAGATCCATGGTGGCGATCTGACGTTGCGCACGATCCAGGAAGATGCCGAGGTCCACGCGCTGTCGGATGCCAATACCTCATGGGTGATCGATGCCGGCGGCCGGCGCGTGCTCGGTTGGCAAGGCGTGCGGGCGATGCTGTGGGCGTCGCCGTGGCTGTGGCCAGCGGCGATTCCGATTCCTGTCTTGGGCGAAAAAATGTACCGGTTTATAGCCCACAACCGCGACAAACCGTGGTGGGCGTGGCTCGGCCCGTTACCCGCAGAAGAGCCGCTGCCCGTGATCCTGCGCTGGCTGATTCCGCTGGTTGTGGTCGGCGCCTTGAGCTGGGAACCTGCCGCCCGCGCGACCGGGCTGATGCGCCGGGCTGCGGCAGGGCCGGCGCTGCTGACCGCTCCGGCACGCTTGGCGGACGCCACGCAGGTGGATCTGCGCACCGCTGGCGGGCCGCTGCTGATCGAGCCGGCAACGATGGTGCCGCCGGCGTATGCTGAATTTTCAAGCCGTCGGTCACAAGCGCATCTTGGACGACTTGCCGATTTTTCGCAGGCTGCAGATGCCTACTGCCGATATCTCGAACGCCTGGCGGCCCGGCGTGGGCAGACGGTGCACTCCTGCGAGCTGCGCCGGTTGATCCTTGGCCCGGACGGCTGGCATTCGACGCTCATCACTGCCCACCAACTGGAATCCCGACCATGAACGCACGCTGCTGGATCTGCTGCCTGATCATCACCGGGCTGACCTTGTGCGCAGCAGCGTGCGCGCGGGTCGATGGCACCAACCGCCAGCAATTGATGCTGACCTCGGAAGCCCAGGAAAACCAGCTCGGCGCGCAAGCCTATGCTGAAGTCAAAGGCAGTGAGAAGCCGTGCACCGACCCCGCCGCGATCGCCCTGGTCGAGCGCGTCGGACGGCGCTTGGCGGCGGTCGCGCCGAACAAGGGCTTCACTTACGAGTTCACCGTATTGGAAAGCCAGACGATCAATGCCTTTTGCCTGCCCGGCGGAAAAGTCGCGGTGTACACCGGCATTTTACCGTGGTGCCAGGATGAAGCGTCGCTCGCCGCGGTGCTCGGCCACGAGATCGGGCATGCGATTGCCCGCCACGGCGGCGAACGCATGAGCCAGGGGACCTTGCAGCAAGCCGGCGGGCAGACCCTCGCCGCGATCCTCGAAGCGCGGGGCGTGGCGCCGACCAATTCCCAACTCGTGATGCTCGGCTTCAACGCCGGAAGCCAGTATCTGGGGGTTCTGCCGTACTCGCGGCAACACGAACTGGAGGCGGATTACCTCGGCCTGATCTACATGGCCAAAGCCGGTTATGACCCCACTGCTGCGATCGGTTTCTGGCAACGCTTCGCGGCCTTGTCGGGGAAAACTCCGACTTTTCTCAGCACCCATCCCGCCAGCACCGATCGCGCCGCACGGCTGCAGGCAAAGTTGCCCGAAGCCCAGGCATTGTACCAGGCCGCCCCTCAGAAGTTCGGAGTGGGCGAGTTGGTGCCCGAAAAATACCGCGCAAAACCAGCGGGGTGAACCGCGTCGCGAACTTGTCACCACTCCACTGGTCACCAATCAAGAGGCATGGTCCAGATCGCATCGCCGGCGGTCAGGTCGCTCGCACTGCTCTCCGCGCTGGGCGAAGCCAACCGTACGCCTTTGCCCACGGTGGCGCAGGCGGCGACCCGGAAGATGTGATTGGCCGCAGTGCCGATGAGCCGCGATTCGACCGGCGTGGTCGGAGGCGCATCGAGCAGCACCAGTTCACGGGCGCGCTGGATCGGCCCAACATCCTTGATCTCGGCGCCATCATGCGGGCCGGCATCGAATGGATCGATGGTGCCCAGCCAATGGAATCCGGCGCGTTTGAGCAGAGAGCGCACTGGCGTGGTCGCCGGACCTTCTTGGCCGATCAGATCACGCGCCGCGGGCGGCAGCAATTCAGCGACCAGGTGATCGTGGGGAAAGAACGCGTCGATGAATTCCTTGTCTGACCGGCACAGCAGATCGGCGCGATAATAATCGAGACCGGTCAACGGCCCGCCGACGGCGTCCCAGAAAGCGTTGCCGCCGTCCTCGCGCCGCGGCGGCAGCAATTCAGCGAGCAGGCGCCGGCAGAAGCGGTCAGGATGCATCGCGATCAGCAGCAGACGCGCCGCGAGCAGCAATTTACCAACGCCTTTGCCGCGTGATTCGGGATGGACGACCAAGCCGCCCAGCTCGGTCCACGGATCCGTATCGCGACCGAGGCGCAACAACGTGCGGGCACGGTCGGTGTTCAATTGCTGGCTGTGGACCGTGTCCTTGACCACCGAGAGAAAGTAATGCGGCTCTTCGGGCATGCCGTGAAACGCGAACACCGCCGCCGTGCCCAGCAGCCGACCGGCATCTTCGGCAACCAGGGTGTAATGGGCATGGCGGTGGTCGAAGGTCGGATCCCGCACCGCCAGCGCCGCGAATGCCTTTTGGCTGTCGGCGATGATCTTGGCGACGACCACCGGATCATCCGGCAGATTGACGGTGTCCAGCAGATCCGCCAAGGCGAGCAGCTGCGGTTGATCGGCGGGAGTGACGGGACGGACCTGCATGGGAGATGGGCAGATCAGCTCTTGGCGTAGAGCGATCCGTCGAGGTGGCAGCCCATCAGCAATTGGGTCAGATTTTTATCGAGACCGTGATCAGCGATGAGCAACTCGAGCAGCTCCTTGGCCTCGGCGCCGGGCGCGCGCGCCAGCTCGTCTTCGTACGCCACGGCCACCGCCAGCACACGGGCCTCGGTGTCGAGGTCATCGCCGTTGGTCGCCAGCGGGCCGCTGCCATCGATCCGTTCGCGGGCCTGACGCACCAACGGCAAGACGCTTTCGAGCTCGTCGATGTGATCGAGCATCACCAGATTCTTGTTGGTGCCCTTGCCGCCTTGGGTCACCAGACGACCGAAGTGATGCAGCATGCCGGCCTGGCGCAGACGTTCGCGACTGCCCGAATCGAGGTGGATCGCCGCCGCCAGGGCGGTGCAGGTGCGCGCGCACCGCTCACCCGTGCCGAGCACGCCGGCAATGCCTTCGAGCGAGCGGATCATGGTCGTGATCAATTGATTGAGTGCCGCTTTGTGGCGCCGGCGTTCTTCGGCGGCAGCTTGCGCCAAGCCGAGCTGGATGGCGCACGCGCTGACCAGTTCGAGATCGAGCTGATCGAACGCCGGATGATGACCGACCCCGGAACTGCCGGGCATGCCGGTGCCGCGGCTAAGGTACAGCACCCCGATGACCTTGCCGTTGACCGACAACGGCACGCAGATCACCGAGCGAATGCCCTTCATGACGATGCTTTGATTGCGCGAAAAGCGGTCGTCATCCTGAGCGTTGGCCGAGTGCAGCGCTTTGTTTTCGGTGAAAGTCTTCTTGATGATCGAACGGCTGATCACCGGCTGGACGTTGGGCGCCGAGGTGCGCACCACCGACGGCATCAATTTGCCGGTCGTCAGATCGCGACGGAACACCAGCGCGCATTCCGCCGGCATGCTGGCGATCAGGCAGTCGAGCACCCGCGCTTCGCGATCGGGCAGATCCGCCTGTTCGCTGACGATGCGTCCGACCTGATAGAGGATGCGCAGGCTTTTCGCGTTGTCCTTGCCCGGCCCGTGATCGGTGGGTTCGGAAATATCCGACAATTCATCGAGTCGGAATTCCAAGGTGTTCGACAGGATGTCGGGATCGTCATTGTAGGCGATGCGATTGGAGCTGTCGTCGTCGGTAATCGCGCTGCCGCCCTCGTACACCAGTTCAGTGGCGCCGATCTTGATCACGTCGCCGATGCGCAGCAGTTCTTCGTCCTTCAGCTTCTCATCGTTGACGTAGGTCCCGTTCTTGGAGTCGAGATCACGTACGAACCACATCCCGCCGACCGGGAATATTTCGCAATTAAGACGACTCGCCGATCGGTCAAGGATCTGGATCCCAGCCTCGGCATCGCGGCCGATCGTCAGCGGCTTTTCAGCGAGTGATTTTTCACGACCACGTAACGGGCCATTGAGGATCCTGATCTTGCTCATCGTTGGGCACCATAACGCACAACGCGGACTCACCAATCCCCACGCCAACCCCCCTTTTAACCCGCGCCGCACGCACGTGGCGAGGGTGATGCCGAGTGAGATAGCGAGTGAAATAGCCGACCGCGTGGTCGAGACCCGAACTAGGCGCTAGACGCGTAGCGGTTAGGTTCATCGTGAAATGCCCCTCAGCTCCGTGGTCACCAAAACCCAGACGAAAACGATCCGGGTGCTGGTCGTACACGCAGACGAGACTTCGGCGCAGCCCAGCGTCTTTGAGCCCGAATCCGCAGCGCTGGTCCACGGCCACTCCGTCAGCCGCGCCGCTGACGGAGTGGCCGGCGCGGCGTTGGCGTCAGCCGCGCTTGGCGACATCGCAGTGGCGTTCGTGTCCGTACGCTTGGCCGATGGTCACCTTTCCGCGGCTCCAGCTGCGGCGCTGCTCGCCGCTGATCCGTCCATCCAAGTCGTGCTCTGCGCCGCGATGGATGATGCGGACGCGGCGACAGCGCTGGCCGGTCTGCTGCGCACGCTCGAGCCAGAGGCCTGCGATCGCTTGCTGCTGCAACGTCTGCCTGCCGGTGATGGCCTCCTTGGTCAGCTTACCCGCGTGCTCGCGGCCAAGCACGCGCTCATCCGCGAAAATCAGGCTCAGCGAGCCGCCGCGGCGCTCACCTCCCTCACCGCCATCACCGCCGATAGCGAAAGCAACCCGCTTCATCAAGTCCAGAAGATGGAAGCCATCGGCCGCCTGGCGGGCGGGGTCGCGCATGATTTCAACAATTTGCTGACCGCCATCTTGGGTTACGCCGAGCTGCTGCGCATGCACCTGCCGGCTGACGACCGCCTGACCACCTATGCGCAAGAGATCTATCGCTCTGGCCAACGTGCGGCCGGCGTAACCCGGCAATTGCTGGCCTTCAGTCGGCGACAGATCCTGGCTCCGCAGGTGCTCGACCTCAACCACATGATCCGCGACATGGAGCGGCTGCTCTCACGTCTGATCGGTGAGGACATCGCGCTGGAGATCCGCCTGGATCAGGATCTCGGCGCGGTGCGATTCGATCCATCGCAGCTCGAACAGGTGGTGATGAACCTGGTGATCAATGCCCGCGATTCGCTGATCGCCGGCCGCGCCGGGCCAAGCTCGCGGGCGG